>CALZCR010000056.1 GCA_945631445.1 uncultured Corynebacterium sp.
CGAGGACGGCAGCCTCGTCCCGTCGTCCGCCGTGGGCAACAACGTCGAGTACGCCGACGCCGCCGACCGCATCATCCTCGAGGTCAACTCCTGGCAGTCCCTCAACTTGGAGGGCATGCACGACATTTACGCGCCGGAGCAGCTCTGGGACCGCACCCCGATCGAGATCAACAACGTCGGCGACCGGATCGGCGAGACCGTCCAGCGCATCGACCTGTCGAAGGTCGTCGCCGTCGTCGAGACGGACGACGCCGACCGCAACACCTCCTTCAAGGAGCCGGACGACGTGTCCAAGCAGATCGCCGCGAACTTCCTGCAGTTCCTGGAGGACGAGGTCGCCGCGGGCCGTCTGACCTACGACAACTACATCATGCAGTCGGGTGTGGGCAACGTCCCGAACGCCGTGATGGCGGGCCTGCTGGACTCGAAGTTCGAGAACATCACCGCCTACACCGAGGTCATCCAGGACGGCATGCTGGATCTGATCGACGCTGGCAAGATGAGCATGGCCTCTGCCACGTCCTTCTCCCTCTCCCCGGAGTACGCGGAGAAGATGAACGAGAAGGCCGACTTCTACCGTCAGCACATCATCCTGCGGCCGCAGGCGATCTCCAACCACCCGGAGGTCATCCGCCGCGTCGGCCTGATCGCCTCCAACGGACTGATCGAGGCCGACATCTACGGCAACGTCAACTCCACCAACGTCTCCGGCTCAAAGGTGATGAACGGCATCGGCGGTTCCGGCGACTTCACCCGCAACGCCTACATCTCCTCCTTCGTCACCCCGTCGGTGGCCAAGGACGGCGCGATCTCCTGCATCGTCCCGTTCTCCTCGCACATCGACCACACCGAGCACGACGCGATGGTCTTCGTGACCGAATACGGCTACGCCGACCTGCGCGGCCTGTCCCCGCGCCAGCGCGCTGAGAAGATGATCGCGGTGGCGCACCCGGACTACCGTCCGCTGCTGCGCGAGTACGTCGAGCGCGCCAACGAACTCGGCGGCCACACCCCGCACGATTTGGCGACGGCCTTCGAGTTCCACACCCGCCTGGCACAGACCGGCACCATGAAGAAGTAACGCTTTTTTCTCGCCGCGGGGCGGCGGTGTTTCCTGCGGTGAGTCACCTCGCCGTCACGGGCGCGGGCAGCACGTCCACGCTGATCTCGTCGACGTCAACGCCGACGTCCTCGGCGGAGGCGTGCGTGACCACGATGACGCTGCGGTCGGCGCGTGCGCCCGGCAGCCGCTCAGACAACAGCATGCGCAGCAACCGGTCGGCGGTGGCGGAGTCGATGTGCTCGGTCGGCTCGTCGATCAGCAACACCGGCGCCTCGGAGCACAGTGCCCGGGCGAGCAGGAGGCGGCGACGCTGGCCGGAAGACAAGGACCCGGCGCCGTCGGCGAGAAGCAGGTCCAGGGAATCGACCCAGTCCGTCAGCCCCACGGCGTCGAGACACTCCCACAGCAGCTCATCGGTGGCGCCCGGGTTGGCCACCTTGAGGTTCTCGCGGACGGTCGTGGCGAAGACCCACTCGTCTTCCGCATGGTTGCGCACGCTGGCGCGCAGCACGTCGGCGTCGAGGTCGTCGACCGGCTGGCCACCGACCGTCAGCGCGCCGGAGGCGGCGGGCACCAGGCCCGCGACGGTCTGCAGCAGGGTGGTCTTGCCGCAACCGGAAGGCCCGCGCACGACCATGCGTTCACCGGGCTCCAGGCGGAAGTCCCACACCGCGTCACCGTGGGCGCAGGTCAGGTCCCGCGCCTCGATGGCCATGTCCGCCAGTTCCAGCGGCTGCGGGTCGACGGTGGCCGGCAGGGCGACGTCCGAAGTGTTTCCGGCCAGGTCGACCAGCCGGCGGGCGGAGCGGGACGCCTCGTCGGCGTGGACCGCGGCCTTGGCCAGCTGGCCGTGGGCCTCGAAGGCGGCGAGCGGGAGCATGACCAGCATGCCCAGCCACACGGGTTCGCCGGTGTAGGTCACCACCGCCAGAATCAGCACCGCCGCGGCGGTCAGTCCGGTGGCCCAGGAGTGGACGCCTTCGCCCACCGCCTCCGGGCGTTCGGCGGCGACGCTGGCGGCGGAGGAGCGTGCCGAGGCGGCGCGGGTGGCGGCGGCGTGCGCGTCCCCGAGTCCGGCGGCGGCGAATTCCGCCCGGTGCGACAGCGCCTCGTCGATACGCAAGTTGAGTTCGTCTTCGGCCTCGATGCGGCGGCCGCGGCGGGAAGCCCGGATGGCCAGCCACGGGGTGACCACGCCGGTGAGCAGGAAGCCCGCGGCCATGATCACGGCGGCCAGAGGGTGCAGCAGACCCGCGATGAGCACGGAGGCCGCCGACAGGACCAGCGCCACGCCGGCGGGCACGATGGAGCGCACGATCAGGTCGGTGACCCGCTCCGTGTCGGAGACCAGGCGCAGCAGACCGTCGCCCCGGCCCAGCAGGTGAGCCTTGCCGGAGGAATCGAGGGCGATGGCGTCGAAAAGCCGGGCGCGCAGGCGAGTCAGCGCCCCCAGCGCGATCTTGTGGCTGGTCATGCGGTCGAGGTAGCGAAACACCGCCCGCGAGATGCCCAGGGCACGCACCGCGGTGATCGCCACGCTCAGGTCGAGCACGGGCGGCATCTGCCAGGCGCGCGTGATCAGCCAGCCGGACAACACCGTCAGCGTCAGCGCGGACAGCAAGGTGACGGAACCGGCGGCAATGGCCAGCGCCAGCTGCCGGTTCTTCACCCCGGCCAGGCGCAGCATGGCGCGCAGGTAACGGAAAGCAATCACAGGTGAACCACCTCGTCGGCGATGGCGACCATCCGGTCGTCGTGGGAAGCGATGATGACGGCGTCCCCGCGGGCGGCGCGGGCGAGCAGGGCGTCGGCGAGCTCGGCCACGAGCTCGGGGCTCAAATGGGCGCTCGGTTCATCGAGCAGCAGCACGGGGGCGCCGCCGTCGGCGCGCGCCAGGGCGCGGGCTAAAGCGATGCGCTGGCCCTGGCCGGCGGAGACGCCGCGGCCGGCGTCGTAGACGGCGTGCTCGGGCGGCAGGTCGAGGCCGACCTCGGCGGCGGCGGAGCCCGCCAAGGCGGGCTGCGCGCCCAGCAGCGTCGTGTTCGATGCGACGGTGCCGGGAGCCAGCACCGGGCGGGCCGGTAGGTAGGCGATCTGATCCGTGGGCGGGGCGCTGACCCGGCCGGTGACGGCGGCGTCGGGAAGCATGCCGAGCACGGCCAGGAACACCGTCGACTTGCCGGAACCGTTGGGCCCGTAGAGCACGGTGACCGTGCCCGGCCGGGCGGTGAAACTCAGATGCGCGGGGCGGACGCCGTCCCGACCGTCGATCGACAAATCGTCGGCGGTGACCGCGGCGTCGGCGGTGGGGGAGAGGTACCCGCCGGCGGGCGCCGGGACGTCGGATTCGAGCAGGTCGAGGATCTCCTCGGCGGCGCTGAGCCCGTCCGCCGCGGCGTGGTAGTTCTGGCCCACCTGCCGCACCGGGTTATAGACCTCCGGGATGATGATCAGCACGATCAGGCCCGCCACCAGCCCCATCTCCCCGTAGACCAGACGCAGGCCGATGTTCACCGCGACCAGCGCGACGGAGAGCGTCGCCAAGAACTCCAGGGCGAAAGACGACAGGAACGCCAACCGCAACACCCCCATCGTCGCTTTTTCATGTTCCTCGCCGGTGGAACGCAACTGGCGCGACGGCTGGCGGACGGCGCCGAGCGAACGCAGCGTCACCGCCCCGGACAGCAGGTCCGCCAACTGTCCGCCGAGTGCGGAAGTCACCCGCAGGCGACGCTCGGTGTGCGTGGCCGTCAGCTTGCCGATCAACACCATGAACAATGGAATCAGCGGCAACGTGATCACCGCCAGCATCCCGGAAAGCGGGTCGAAGAAGAACACGACGAGCAACGCCGCCGGAGTGGCCAACACCAGAGCCACCAAAGAAGGCAGAAATTCAGAGAGGTACGGACGGAACTCCGCGATGCCGTCGGTGAGCACCGTGCGCCAGTGCGCGGACTCTTCCTGCACCTGGCGCGGGTCGCGGCGCCGCAGCGCATCCAACGCCTTGACCCGCAGCGTGTCCACCACGTCGCCGACCGACCGGGAGCCCTGCCGCTTGGCCACGTGGCTGACCACGCCGTGCAGCACGACGACCGACACCAAGGCGATCACCGGCCAGAGCAGGTCGTCCCACTGCGGGGCGCCGAGCTCGGCGGTCTGGATGATGGCCTGCGCCGCCACCCACCCGATCAACACGCCACGAGCCAGCACCAGGACGATGGAGGCGGCCTGGGTGACCCCGGCGCGGGCGATCAGCCGGGAGACCGGCGGGATGAGCGAGAGCAGACGCTTGTCGACGGGCGAAGCCATGCGTTCCTATCAGACGTTGGTGGTGGTTTTCCGGCGCGGACGGATCTCTTCCTCCGGCGGGTGGGGTTCGGTCTTGACGCGCTTGCGGAAGACCCAGTACGTCCACCCCTGGGCCAGCAAGATCGCCGGCAGGAGGAAGAGCATGGCCCAACTCATGAAGGTCAGGGTGTAGTCGGAGCTCGACGCGTTATAGATGTCCAGCGAAACGCCGCCGGCCATCGTGGTGGGCATCAGCTCCGGGAACAGCGAACCGAAGATCTGGGCGCTCAAGGCCAGCACCGCGATCGAGGTCGACGCGAAGGCCCACCCGTCCCGGCCCTTGGCCAAGGTCGTGGCGCCGATGAGCACGGTCACGCCCAGCACGGCGACGGCCCACCAGGTCTCGGGGCGGCCATACACATTCTGCGTCCACAAGGAGAACACGAAGACGACGAGAACGGCCGGCAGCGTCAGCCACTTTAGGCCGATCTGATGGACCTGGGAGCGGACGGGCTCAGCGGTCTTGAAGCCGAGGAACATCGCGCCATGGAGCATGAACAGCAGGACGAACGCCAGGCCGCCGAGCAACCCGTACGGGTTGAGCAGCCCGAGCAGTCCCTCGACGCCCGAATCGATCTGCCGGTCGGCGTCGATGGGCACGCCGCGGAGGATGTTGGCGAAAGCCACGCCCCACAGCAAGGCCGGAACCCAGGAACCGATGGCGGTGCCCACGTCGCAGAGGTTGCGCCAGCGCTGCGTCTCCACCTTGGTGCGCCACTCGAGGCCCACGCCGCGCACGATCAAGGACAGCAGGATCAACAGCAGCGGCAAGTAAAAACCAGAGAACAACGTGGCGTACCACTCGGGGAACGCGGCGAACATCGCCGCGCCCGCCGTGATCAGCCACACCTCATTGCCGTCCCACACGGGCCCGATGCTCTTGACCGCGGCGGTGCGCCGTTCAGCGCGTTCCTTCGCGTCCTTGCCGCCGAGAAACGGCAGGAGCATGCCGACGCCGAAGTCGAAGCCCTCCAGCAAAAAATACCCGGCGAAGAGGACCGCGATGATGATGAACCAGAGAATCTGCAGATCCATTTACTTCTCCTCCGAGGTGTCTGCGCGGGGGTCGGTGAGCACGGCGGTGCTGCCGGCGGACGTCCCGGCGGAGTCGTCGCCGAAAGTCAGCGGAGTGACCCCGTCGTCGTCCTCCGGGGCGTACTCCTTGTGGGCGATGTCCTCGGACGCGCCGGGCGGGAGCGGGCCGGCGATCGTGTGGCGGCGCAGCAGCCAGAACCAGATGATCGCCAGCACGCCGTAGAGCACGGTGAACGCGATCAGGGAGGTCCAGACGGTGCTGAGCGAGTGGTCGGAGACTCCGAAGTCCACGATCATCCGGATCTCGTCGCGTCCGAGCGGGTCGTCGGCGCCCATGAACTCGGGGTTCGGGTGCACGATCCAGGGCTGGCGGCCCATCTCGGTGAAGATCCAGCCGCACCAGTTCGCCAGGAACGGGAAGGGGATGACGGTCAGGCTCAACCAACCGAACCACTTCTCGCCGTAGACGCGGCCCTTACGGGTGACCCAGAAGCCGACGGCGGCGATGATCACGGTGGCGGCCATGAAACCGATCATGCCGCGGAAGGACCAGTAGGTGACGAAGAGGTTCGGGGTGTAGTTGCCCGGCCCGAAGAGCTGCTCGTACTGCAGCTGCAGGTCGGTGACGCCCTCCAGGGTGACCCCGGTGAACCGGTTGCCGGCCAGGAAGGACAGCACGAACGGCACGCCGATCAGCTGGATCGCGGTGCCGCAGTCGTTCATCGTCGAGATCGACAAAATGGAGAACAGCGGGTCGGTCTCCGTGGTGCAGAGCGCCTCCGCGGAGGCCATCTTCATCGGTTGCTGCACGAACATCAGTTGCGCCAGGCTGTGTCCGGTCAGGGACACGCCGATGATCCCGATGACGGAGACCCACAGGCCGAACCGCAGCGTCGCGCGCCACAACCCGTGGGCGTCGTCGGTGAAGCTGCCCGGCACGGAGCTGCCGCGCCGGATGGTCCGGACCATCCACCAGCCGGAAATTCCGGCGACCAGAGTGCCGGAGACCATGAAGGAGCCGAAGACCGCGTGCGGCCAACCCGCCAAGGCAGTGGGGTTGGTCAGCAACGCGACGATGTCGACGAGCTCGGCGCGCCCGGTCTCCTCGTTGTAGCGTGCGCCCACGGGATGCTGCATGAACGAGTTCGCCACGATGATGAAGTAGGCGGAGAGGTTGACGGCGATCGCCACCATCCAGATACACACGTTGTGCAGCCAGCCGGGCATGCGCCCCCAGCCGAATATCCACGCGCCCAGGAAGATGGACTCGATGAAGAAGGCGGCGAGGCCTTCGAGGGCGAGGGGAGCGCCGAAGACGTCGCCGACGAAACGGGAGTACTCGGACCAGTTCATTCCGAACTGGAACTCCTGGACGATCCCGGTCACCACGCCCATGGCGAAGTTAATCAAAAAAAGTGTGCCGAAAAAACGGGTGGCCCGGTACCAATGTTCCTTACCGGTACGAAGCCAGGCCGTCTGCATCGCCGCGACCATCGGAGCCAAGCCGATGGTCAGCGGCACAAATATGTAGTGATACACGGTGGTGATGCCGAATTGCCACCGTGAAACATCAACTAAATCCACAGATTGACCTTCCACGAGAACAAAGCACGCCGGGTCCCTCGGGCTGCCACGGGTAGCGCTTTCGGAGCAGATCCGGAGTCGGGGAGGGCATGCGTCGCATTGAACGACACCTCCAATACTCACTTAAATCATCCGAAAGTTCCAGTCCTGAGGCCGTAAGTGTGATGGAAGAGTCAATATAAATAGGTGTATTGCGGGGAGTGGCGAGGCTCGGGGAGGGGCGATTTTTTGTCCGCGGCGACCACCGGCTAGGATTGTCCGTGTTTCCGGTCGGCGCTTTGGCGTCCGGCGGGCAAACGGTAGGGCCTCTAGCTCAGCGGTAGAGCTACGGACTTTTAATCCGCAGGTCGCGGGTTCGATCCCCGCGGGGCCCACAATTATTTCCTGCCAGGTTTGGGCGGGATGGGGAAGGGGCGCACCCGGGCCGGGGTGCGCCCCTTTTTGTGTTTTTGGCGTCGAGTGGCCGTTTCGGTTTGATCCGGTGGGCCGGTCAGGATTTCACCATACGTCGGATGGCGTCCATGGCCTCGGTCAGTTTTTCCTCCGCCACCTCTCCGCCTTCCTCCACGGCGTCGGCGACGCAGTGGTCGATGTGGTCCTCCAGTAGGGCGAGGGCCACGTTTTCCAGTGCGGACCTCACCGCCGAGACCTGGGTGAGGATGTCGATGCAGTACTGGTCCTCGTCGATCATCCGGTGGATGCCGCGCGCCTGCCCTTCGATGCGGCGCATGCGGGCGAGGTACTTGGCCTTGTTTTCGCCGTAGCCGTGCGCATGGTTCTCGCAGGCCGGCGACGGGGTGGGTTCTATGTTCGTGGCGCTCATGACCCCATTTTACCCTATACCCGGGCAGGGTATATGCGGTGAGGGTAATTGTGCTTTGAGCTGCGGTTTTGAACTTTGCCGCATGCTGGGTATACTTTTAACACGTTGCACCGAATCGCATCACTGCGAGAACGTTCAGCAAGGCCCCCATCGTCTAGTGGCCTAGGACACCGCCCTTTCACGGCGGCGACACGGGTTCGAACCCCGTTGGGGGTACGGAGATTGCGTGCTATTGCAGTGCGAAATGCTCTACAAATGAATATGGCCCTGTGGCGCAGTTGGTTAGCGCGCCGCCCTGTCACGGCGGAGGTCGCGGGT
>CALZCR010000057.1 GCA_945631445.1 uncultured Corynebacterium sp.
ATCGTACAAGTCCTCGATGTCGGAGACCGCGCGCAGCTGGTCCACGTTGGTGAACGAGACCATCCGCATCGCCTTGTGCCGCAGGTCCAGGTCCGCATCATCCAGGGCCGGGGCGACCTGCGGGTCCGGCAGGTCCGGCAACGGGCGTCCCTCCCAGAACAGGTCGCTGTTCTCTGCCTGGGACTCCTTGGCGACGTCGTGCGCCTGGCTCATCACCGCGTTTTCCAGCCGCCCCAGGTCCATGCCCCGCAGCCGGAAGACCACCGGCGGATCCGCGTCGAGCTTCTCCGCCAGCTTGCCGGCCACCGCCACGACGTGCTTGCACACCGTCACATAGTCGGGGCAGTTGCAGATGAAGCGGAAATCCTCGGCGTCGGCCGCGATCAACGTGTCCAACACCGAGTCGCTCAGCTGCCCGCGGCGGGCCCGGGACATGCCGTTGGTGGTGCGGGCGAGTTCTTGGGCCACCTGGTCTAAGTCGTCGGCCGAGCGGTACGGCAGGGCGATCGTGACCGTGAACGGGTCGTTCTGGGAACCGGCGACATGGCCGTGGACCGACCCGTTGCGGATGTCCAGGTCAATGACGTGGTCGGCCTGGTGGTACTGCCGGCCGCGGTTGACCCGCCCCTGGTCGGAGCGGGAAACGGCGGCGTCGAAGATGCGGATCGCCCCGGAAGTGCGGTAGGCGTTCTCGCGCGGCAGGCCGGTTTCTTCGGCGTTGCTCACGCGCGTGCGGGCGCCGAAGTTGGCGTAGATGACGTTGTCGTCCTGCGGGCGTGCAGCCATCAGTTCTCCCTTCCCCGGTAGCTCATCAGCTGCGCCAACTGCTCCGGATCAAGCTCGGTGATCCAGCCCTCGCCCTCACCGACGACCGCGCCGGCGAGTTGGGTCTTGCCGTCGAGGATGTCCTGGATCGACTCCTCGAGTGTACCCGCCGTGATCATCTTGTAGACCTGCACGTTTTTCTCTTGTCCGATGCGGAAGGCGCGGTCGGTGGCCTGGTTTTCCACCGCCGGATTCCACCACCGGTCCATGTGCACGACCATGGAGGCCGCCGTGAGGTTCAGGCCGGTGCCGCCGGCTTTGAGCGACAGGATCATCGCTCGCGGCCCATCGTCGGACTGGAAGTCCTCGACCATCTTGTCGCGGCCGGTCTTGGTCGTCCCGCCGTGCAAAAAGGGGATCTTCTCGCCCAGCCGTTGCGAAAGATACGGCCGGAGGATGTCGCCGAAGGCGCGGTACTGGGTGAAGATGAGCATGCGCTGATCGGTCTCCAGCGCGAGCTCCAGCAAGCGCATGAGCTCGGCGACTTTGCCGGAACGGTGCCGCCCCTTGACGGTGACGGCGGACCCGTCGCCGAGGAATTGCGCCGGGTGGTTGCAGATCTGCTTGATGCGGGTCAGGGTGGCCAGCACCAGGCCGCGGCGGGCGATGCCTTCGCGTTGCTCCAGTTGCTTCTGCACCTCGTCGACGAGCGCCTTGTACAGCGACGCCTGCTCGCTGGTCATGTCGACGGTGAGGATCTCCTCGTCCTTGTCCGGCAAGTCGTCGATGATCGTCGGGTCGGTCTTCAGCCGTCGCAAAATAAACGGGCTGGTCAGATTCCGCAGCCGCTCGGTCATCTCGCCGTCGTGGTCGCGTTCGATGGCCTTGGCGAAGTGGTTGCGGAAAAAGCTCGTCGACCCCAGGATCCCGGGGTTGACGAAATCCAGGATGGAGCGCAGCTCGCTCAACCGGTTTTCCACCGGGGTGCCCGTCAGCGCGATGCGGTGGCGCGACGGCAGGGCGCGGACGGCCTTGGAGGAACGGGTGGTGGAGTTCTTGATCGCCTGCGCCTCGTCCAAGACCACGCGGTCCCAGGTCGTCTCGGCCAGTTCTTTGTGGTCGCGGCCGACGATGCCGTAAGAGGTGATCACCAGGTCCGCCTCCGCGACCGCCTCCTGCAGTTCCTCGCCGTGAAGGCGGTCGGTGCCGTGCTGGACGATCACGCGCAGCGACGGCACGAACTTTTCGGCCTCGCGCGCCCAGTTGCCCACCACCGACGTCGGCGCGACGACCAGCGTCGGGCCGGTGGCTTCCCCACGGTCGTGTTCGACCGCCAACAGGCTCAACAGCTGCAGGGTTTTGCCCAGGCCCATGTCGTCGGCGAGGACGGCCCCCAAGTTGTTGCGCGCCATCCAGTACAGCCAATCGACGCCGCGGCGCTGATATTCGCGCAACTCGGCGTGGACGGTCTCGGGCAGCTCGATGCGCTCGGGGGCGACGGTGGTGGGTTTGCCCAGAAGCCCGGCGTGCCAGGTGGAGCCGGTGAATTCGACCGGCTCGTCCGCGGCGGCCTCGAGGGCGAGCTGGCGCAGTTCCGCCAGCGTGACTTCGCCGAAACCGGCGTAGCGGTCGTTGAAGCGCTCGTGCAGCTGCTGCGCGTGAGCGGCCTTCTCCTCCCAGTCGGGCAGCTGGTTGATGCGGGCGAACTCCGCGTCCATCGCGGCGTTGTCCAAGATCGTGCGCTCGCGCTGCCGGGAGGACTCGGCGAGCCGCTCCATGTACTCGTTGATTTTGGCCAGGGAATTCTTGTCCGCCAGCACCCACTCCCCGCGCAACCGAATCAAGCCGGTTTTGGAGTTGACCAGCTCGGCCATCTCCGCGTCGGTCAATTCCACGTCGCCGACGGATAACCGCCAGTTGTACTCGACGAGCTGGTCTAACCCGATGTGCGACTGCGTCGCGGAGACCGCCGGGTCGGTCGCCTCGGAGGTCTCCAGCCGAGCGGTGGTCTCCTGGGTGGACCAGGCCTTGGGCAGCATGACGGAAAAACCGGCGGCCCGGAGTTTGGCGGCCTCCTTGCCCACGAAGTCGACGATCTCCTCGGTCGTCAGGTACACGTCCCAGTCGCCGCGCTGGTCGAGCGACTCCGGGCCGGGGCCGCCCGCCGGGCGCGGGTGCTGGGCGGCGTCGACCATCGGCGTCACCGCGACCGCGCGGCGCAGGGACTGCCGCAGCAATTCCACGGTGCCGGAGTCGAAGTTTTCTTCGCGCACCGGGCGCGGGGCGTCCGTGCCCGAACGCACCTGCAGGCGCACCGGCCAGTACAGGACGCCCTCATCTTCTTGCGGCTGCCCGGAGAAGGTCATGTCATCGTCGTTGGGGGGTTGTTCGACGATGAAGACCAGCTGCAGGTCGACGGCGGTGATCGAGTTCTTCCAGTCGTTGAGCGCGCGCAGCAACCCCGCCCCACCGCGACGCACGGGCGTGGAATTTAGCAGCGAGTCCGCGAAATCGTGCCACGGGTACGGGCGTGGGTCGTCGACATGCCCGGAGAGTCGTTCGGCGGTGATCCAATGGACCAGGTTCTCCGCGACGTCCTCGCTCAGCAGCGGGTTATTGACGGTGAGGATGCCCGGGGCAGCGGCGATCATCTCCGCCAGCCACCCCCGCTCGCCCAGCCCGGAAGCCAATTGCCACTGGGGCCACCAGGCGTCGTCGGAGTAGGACATCTTGATGGTCACGCGCCCGGCGCGCACGAATTTGCCCAGGCCCGCGTACATGCGCAGCAGCCAGTACAGGTCCGGGGCGATGGCCGCGCGCTGCGCTTTGGTGGCCGCCGGGTCGGGCCCGTCGAGGAAAGCCGCCTGGGAGAGGAAACGCATGAGCTTTTCCGGGCCCAGCGCCATCGTGGGGATGATCAGCTCGACGGCTTTGCCCTTGGGCGTCTGGAGCTTGACTTTGGCGCGGTGACGGAAGGAGTCGTCGTCGAGCATCGCTTCAATCGTCGGGGGGAAAGTGCCGGAGGGCACGGCTGAAGGCAGGACGATGCGCCGTCCCTCAGCCCGCTCGATCCAGAGGTTGAGCCCGGATCCGCCCAACCAGAGACCGTGCAGGAGGAAAGAAGCCATAACGGTCTTTGTACCACTTACAGGGTCCAGGGACGAAGGAACGGTCGGGTTAAGGAAACCTTTCAACTTCCTGATGCACCCATATGAGTGGGCGGGATGTGTTCCGCGCCATAACCACGTAGGGTGGGTCACTGCTTGTGTGCCGGTGTTAGCTGGCGCGCTGGTTTTGCCCGCTTTATTCATTCGATAGCAGACACAAGGAACTGTCCATGACAGAGCAAACTTGGTTCATCATCGCCATCGGTATTTACTTGGCGATCATGCTGGCGATCGGCTGGTGGGGATACCGCCAAACGAGCCAGTACGACGACTACGTGCTCGGCGGCCGGGGGCTTCCACCGTTTGTGGCGGCGCTGAGCGCCGGCGCCTCGGACATGTCCGGTTGGCTGCTGATGGGCCTGCCGGGCGCGCTCTTCCTCACCGGCATGAGCGAAGCGTGGATGGCCATCGGCCTGCTGATCGGCGCCTGGGCCAACTGGAAGTTCGTCGCCCCGCGCCTGCGCGCCTACACCGAGGTCGCCCAGAACTCCATCACCGTACCCAGCTTCTTCGAGAACCGGCTGCGCGACAAGTCTCGTGCGCTGCGCATTCTCTCCGCCGTCATCATCATTTTCTTCTTCACGTTCTACGTGGCCTCCGGCATGGTCTCCGGCGGGCGTTACTTTGAGGCGACCTTCGACGGCAACTACCTGACCGGCATGCTCATCGTCGCGGCGATCACGATCATCTACACCTTCGTGGGCGGCTTCCTCGCCGTGTCCTACACGGACGTGGTGCAGGGGCTGATCATGCTGGCGTCACTGCTGATCGTGCCGGTCATGGGCCTAATCGCCCTGGACAACCCGGGCGAGATCTTCTCCTTCGCCGCCGAGAACCCCTACGCCTCGTACACGGCGGACGACCTCAACGACACGTACTTCAGCATGTTCGCGGGCGTGTCCGCCGCCGTGATCATCGGTAACTTGGCGTGGGGCCTGGGTTATTTCGGCCAGCCGCACATCATCGTGCGCTTCATGGCGTTGCGCTCCCCGAGCGAGGCCAAGGCCGGCCGCTTCTGGGGCATCTCCTGGATGGCGCTGGCGCTGCTCGGCGGCCTGATGACGGCCCTGGTCTCCACGGTCTACTTCGCGCAGAACGAGGCCGCGGTCACCGACCAGGTCAACTTCGAGACGGTCTTCCTGGACCTGTCGCGCATCTTGTTCCACCCGCTGATCGCGGGCCTGGTGCTGACCGCCGTGCTGGCCGCGATCATGTCCACGATGTCTTCGCAGCTGCTGGTCGTCTCTTCCTCGCTGATCGAGGACCTGTACAAGATCGTCGCCAAGGGCAAGCCCACCGAGCGCACGCTGCTGCTCCTCTCGCGCGGAGCCGTGCTGGTCGTCGCTCTCATCGCGCTGGCGCTGTCGATCAACCCGAATGACTCGATCTTGGGCCTGGTCGGCTTTGCCTGGGCAGGCTTCGGCGCGGCCTTCGGTCCAGTGGTGCTCGCCTCGCTGTACTGGAAGCGCCTGAACTCCACCGGAGCCATCGCCGGCATGGCCACCGGCGCCGTGGTCTCCATCGGCTGGGGCATGTCCCCGTTGTCCGATCTGATGTACGAGATCGTGCCGGGCATCATCGCCTCCACGGTGGTCATGGTCATCGTCACCTTGGCCACGAAGTCCCCGCAGCAGGAGATCGTGGACGAGTTCGACGAGGCGGTCGTCCTCGCTGAGCGCAAGCCCTCCGCCCGCACGGCTTCCACCGCCGCTACCGCGGCCCCCACCGCCCCGACGGAGCCGGAGACGCGCTCATAGCCACCTCTTCTGCTCTCGCCGTGTGAGTGAGCCGCCCTCCGATAAGGAGGGCGGCTTTTTCGTTGTCCGGGCTCGTTGTACGGGGAGGCGATATCTCGTCGCTGAGGGAACCCGCCACCTCGGCCGCGCAGTCTAACGGGGTGTGTCTATCAGAGCGTTTCCCGTGTATCTGGCAGTTCTCTCCCTGGTGACCGTGCTGACCGCGGCGTGGACATGGCTGCCCCGGCATGCCCCGTTGCGGCAGGAGGACCTGGCCCCGGTGGAGCAGTCGCTGGCGGACGTGCCCGAAGTCCCGCAGCGGGTGCGCGTGCTCGGCTACGACCGGGCGGATTTCGGCTCCGGGTGGCGCCCGGAGGGCAGCTGCACGATGCGTGAAGCCGTGATCAACGCGCAGTTCGCCGTGGCGCCCGCCGCTGACTGCGCCCTGCCGCGCACCAGGGCCCGAGACCCTTACGCCGGCGAGGAGCTGGCCGCCGACGAGGTGGAGATCGACCATATCTTCCCGTTGTCGGCCGCCTGGGATTTAGGCGCGCACTCCTGGGACGACGCCCGCCGGCTGGCGTTCGCGAACGATCCACGCAATCTGGTGGCCGTGCACCGCTCGGTCAACCAGCAGAAGTCCGACCAACTGCCCTCCCAGTGGCTGCCGCCGGACCCGGCTGCCCAGTGCTGGTACGTCCAGCGTCTGGCGCAGGTGGCGGCGATCTACGGGCTGGCGCTGCCGGGTGAAGACGCCCGGGTGATGCGCGATCAGTGCTCCACACTGCCCGCCCTGCCGTAGTGATCGAGGCGGGCAAGACGCGGGGCTCATTACCGTCCAGAATACGGAGCTGGCAGAATCCTGGGACAACGGCAAAAACCGTGCCCATGGCGGGAGTCACTCCCCCTGTGTTCCGCGGTGGAGTGAAAGGGCGATGAGCACACGATGGCGGGCAACGATTACGCGGAAGCGTTCGAGGACTTTTCGGGTTCTCTCTACGAGGACGAGGGGCAGCGTACCTGGCTGGACGCCTTGTCTGGATGACGGGGATCGACGACCTGAAATGGGGCGTGCCGATCGCCCCCGACGACACCGGAAACTATTTCCGCAGGATCGACGACATCGGGCTGCTGGCTGCGGAACAGGCTCATATGACGGTCGGTGAACTCATCCCCGATCTCCCGGGCTCCCTGGACCTCCTCGATCTCGCAGTAACCGACAGCATTCAGCGGGCCTTGATCGATAACGGCGTCGTGACCGGACAGGATCTGGCGGCGCTCACCATCGAAGACATCGCCGACTGGCACAAACTCGGTGCGACCCGGCGCGCATCTTTGCTCAGCGCCGTGATCCATCGAAGCCTGGAGGGCGCACCCGAGGTCGCGGAAGTCGACGTCGACGAGTTGCTCGAGTGGGACAGCAGGGAACCCGCAGCCGATTCCGGACCGGCATGGATGGCGCATCTGGCGGAGCAGTTGCAGCGGCTGGCGGAGTGGAACGTCGCGATCGGTTTGCCGGACGACCCGCTGCTGGGCCCGCAGCAGCCCTTCACTCCTGCCCAGATCACTGAGGTGCGGGCCGAGATTGAACGCATCAGCGCCGCGGGGGTCCTGTCTCCCGAGCGTGCTTCCAAAGACTTGAGTGTGCTTCTCGACGAAGAAATTGCGAAGCTCGATGAGCGCGCTCCCCTGATTCTGCGGAAACGTACCTTCGCTGATACCCCGGCCAATCTGCAATCTCTCGGCGATGAACTGGACCTGACTCGGGAGCGGGTCCGTCAGCTGGAAAACCAGTACAAAGATGAGCTGCTCGCGGCGTTGAACGGCAACACCGTCATGGCCGCGGTGATTCGTTCCGTCAACGCGATGGTCCAGTCGGTGGTGCGCATCGAGGATCTGCAGTTGCGGATCCCGGCTCTCGCCGAAGAAGTCACCTCCGTGGGGCAACCCGTCTGGCGGGTGTTGGATCGGTTTGACGACCAGTACGAGATCGTCGACGGGTGGTGTCTGCGCCCCTCCGAAGAGGAAGCCGTCGCCCGCACCATCAGCCAGGTCGAGGAGGCTGCGGACGAGTTCGGCGTGACGTCCTTCTTCGACGTCGACAAGGTGCCCACCTCCGACGAGTCGGATTCCTTCCGTCGAACGAAGAAATGGCTCATCCGCTGTGGTTTCACCATTCTCGACGATCATGTTCTCGTCCACACCGGTTCAGTGCAGGACTACGGCGCCGCGATTCTCTCTATCGAGGGCACCCCGATGAAAACTGCAGAGATCCTCGAGAGATTCGAGGAAGAGCGCACGATCGGCACCGCCCGCAACGCCTTCGCCAAGGATGAGCGTATCGAGCGGACTGACCTCGACACGTGGGGACTGGTGGCTTGGGGTCTCGACTCCTACATGGGAATTAAGCCTGCGATCCGGAAGATTCTGGAGCGTGAAGGCGGC
>CALZCR010000058.1 GCA_945631445.1 uncultured Corynebacterium sp.
CGGTGTCGACTTGCTCTGGGGGGCGGGAGCGAAAGACGCTGGCGGCCAACTCGGCGAAGCTGTCCGGGTCGTGGTCCAGCACCACCGGCGGGAGCAGCTGCGCGAAACGTTCCTCCATGGCCACCGCCCGCGGGTAGCGGCGCTGCGCCGTGCGCTGCCAGTCGACGAATAAGTCCGCGACCTGCTTATACGCCCGGTACTGCAGCAGACGCGCGAACAACAGGTCGCGCGACTCCAGCACCGCGAGGTCCTCCTCGTCCTGGACCTCACCGCGGGGCAGGAGGCGGGCGGCTTTGAGGTCGAGCAGCGTCGTGGCCACCACGAGAAATTCCGTGATCTCGTCCAGCTCCGCGGTCTCTCCCAGGGCCTTGACGTGCGAGATGAACTCGTCGGTGACCTCCGCCAGCGCCACAGTGGTCACGTCGAGTTTCCTCGCCCCGATCAACTGCAACAGCAGGTCGAAGGGGCCTTCGAAATTGCCCAGGGAGAGCCTGAACCCCGCGTCGGTGACGGAATCAGTCACAGCTGGGCGGTGGTCCGGTGGATGACCTCGTGGGCGAGGTCGCGGTACTGTTTGGCGCCCTGCGACTGCGGCGCCCAGGTGGTGATCGGCTCCCCGGCCACCGAGGTTTCGGGGAAGCGCACCGTGCGGGTGATCACGGTGTCGAAGACCTTGTCCCCAAACACCTCGATGACCCGGCTCATCACTTCTCGGGCGTGTGTGGTCCGGCGGTCGAACATGGTCACCAGGATGCCGATGACCTCTAAATCGAAGTTGATGCGGTCGCGGACCTTCTCCACGGTGTCGGTCAGCAACGCCAAGCCGCGCAGCGAGAAGAACTCGCACTCCATGGGAATGATGACCCCGTCCGAGCACGCCAGGGCGTTGACGGTCAACAGCCCCAGCGACGGCTGGCAGTCAATGATGATGTAGTCGTAGTCCCGCCGCACCGGCCGTAGGGCCCGGCCGAGGGTCTGCTCGCGACCGACCTCGTTGACCAACTGAATCTCAGCCGCGGACAAGTCGATGTTGGCGGGCACCACGTCCAAGCCTTCGACGTTGGTGCTGCGGATGGCGCCGTGGATGCTGGTCTGGTTATCCAGCATCATGTCGTAGACGGTGACGTCCTCGTCGTCGACCCTGATGTCGAGCCCCGCCGACAGGGCGCCCTGCGGGTCGAGGTCGACGAGCAGGACCTTGCGCCCCTGCTCGGCCAGGCAGGCGCCCATGTTGATGGTCGTGGTGGTCTTACCCACCCCGCCTTTCTGGTTGACCATGGAAATGATGCGGGCGGGCCCGTGCCGGTCCAGTGGCTGTATGTCCGGCAACTCGCGTATCGGACGGCCGGTCAATCCCAGCGTGGCGTCGCCCGACGTGTCTTTCCGGTCCTGTTCGCTCACAGCCCCACTCCTCCCGGTTTTTCCTGTCGCGCTGTGGGACAGCGAAAACACACCCTTGTCATGTTTATCCAGTCTATACGCTCGACATATCCAACATTTTTCAAGTCTGAGGACTTGACCTACGGACGCCGGCGGCGGCGCCTGATGACGGTCACCGCCGCGACAGCGGCGACGACTGCGATGATACCGAGGCTGAGCCAGAGCAGGGGGAACCCGGTCCCCATTGAGGCGGTTTCCGTCGCCGCCGGGCGGGCGAACTCCGCCGGGGCCTGACTGCCCTGTTGTGGTTGCGCGACCTGCCGGGACTCGTCGATCAAGCGGACGACCAGCACTGATTCATCGCCACGCACCACTTGCAGGATAAAGGGGTTGTCCGGCGTCTGCCCCTCCGGGTACGTCAGGGTCAGGGTGCGGGAAGCGACGTCAATGTCGCGCTGGACGCCGTCGATGATCTGGCCGTTGGCGTCCAGGTAGCGCAGGGAGACCGAGTCTTCGTCTAGGCCACTGAACTGGCGGTAAAGGCTTGCAGCTTGACCCAGCCCCAGGGAGGCCACGATGGAGCGTCCCTCAATGGTCGCGGGCAGGTCGAGATATTCCGTATTCGTGGCGTCCACTTTCGAGGCCTGCTCCCGCTCCGGGGTGGGCTGGCCCGTGGGCACGCTCGCCCCCTCCGGAACGGACGCCTGTCCGGCGCCGTCGTGTGGGCCATCCGGTGCGGCGCCGGGACCGTCCGCTGATTCCGCGTCCGGAGAATCATCCGCGCCGGCGTCCGGGCTCGCAGGCGCAGACGGGTCCGCCGGACCCGAGTTCGAATCCGGCGACGTCGGCGCCCCGGCTTGGCCCGTGGCGACCAACGTGATGGTGGCCGACTGTCCGAGGGCGCTGGCCGAGGGCGCTGGCCGGGACGGAGGCCTGCGCCCCCGGCTCCGCGGGCGCGGTCACCGTCACCGACGTCCCCGCCGAGGACACCGACCATCCGCCGCCCGAAGAGGAAGCGCTCACCGGCACCCCGACGTCGATGGTCACGGTTTCTCCGGCGGGCACGTTGATGGGCGCCGCGACGGCGGCGCGGGCGTCCTCCACCGTCACCCCGCCGGGAAGCTGCGCTGAGGCGGCCGGGGTGGCGACCATGAGGGCCAGCGCGCTGGCGCCCACGGCGATCAGTCGGCGGCCAGAATTCTTCGATAGGCGCACGAGGGGTTCCTCCGAAATAGTCAAGGATAAAAATGGAGCCGGATGAGCTTTAAGCACGCGGATGTGCCTCACGCCAGACCTGCCGGAGACTCTCCGCGCTGACGTGAGTGTAGATCTGGGTCGTCGTCACCGACGAGTGTCCCAGCAACTCCTGCACGGTGCGCACGTCCGCCCCGCCTTCCAACAGATGGGTGGCGTAGCTGTGGCGCAGGGTGTGCGGTGAAATCTCTGCGCTGATCTTAGCCCGTTCAGCGGCTGTTTTGATCGCCGCCCACGCACTTTGACGCGACAGCGCCCCGCCCCGGGTGTTCAATAGCAGGGCATGGGTTTTTCCCTTCGACATCGCCGGCCGGGCCCGGACCAGATACTCCCCCACCGCCGCGGTCGCTTTCGATCCGACGGGCACGAGCCGCTGTTTACCGCCTTTGCCCGTGATCATCAACGTGTCGTCGGCGTCGGTGACGTCGTCGACGACTAATCCGGTGATCTCCGAGATGCGGGCGCCTGTGCCGTAGAGCAATTCCAGCAGCGCCTTGTCCCGCAGATCCACCGGGGTGGCGGCTTGCCCCTCCGGAACCGCGTCCAGCAGTTGCTCCACCTGCTGAACGGTCAGAATATCCGGTAGATGGGTGCCCGTCGCCGGGGGCGAGACGCCCGCGGCGACGTCGACGGCGAGCTCTCCTTCCGACAGCCCGAATTTATGCAGCCCCCGGGCCACGACCAGCGCGCGCCCCGTCGAGGAGGCCGCCAACGGTTTGCGTCCGTTTCTGCCCCGGCGCAGAGCGGCGACATAGGTTTCCACGTCGCCGACGTCGACCGCGGACAGGTCCGTGATGCCCGCCTCCTCCAGCCAGGCCAGGTAGCGTTCCACGTCCCGGCGGTAATTGCTCAACGTGTTGGCGGACAACCCTCTCTCCACCGCCAGATGGTTGAGCCACGTCTCGGCGAGTTCGCGGGGGTCGACGCTCATCGGTCCAGCCGCTTCATGTCCGGGGTCACGCCGTTGTTCCGGCGACGCCGCGCCAGACTAGTCGGCCGCCACGAAAAATCGGCGTCCGCTTCCCTGGTCTGGCCCCTGCCGGCGAGCACCTCGCTGGCCGCGAAAATGCCCGCGATGGCGATGGAGTTGACGATCTCACCGGCCAGCACGGCCCGGCGGGCGTCGGCGAGGTCGATCCATTTCAACCTCATGTCGGCCTCCTCGAACTCCGCGGCGGGGCGCGGTACCTCGCTCAGGTCGGTGGCCAGGTAGATGCGCACCGCCTCGTCGCAGAAGCCGGGAGAAGAAATCAGGTCGAGCAACAGCGACCAGGACCCGGCCTCGAGTCCGGCTTCTTCCACGAGTTCGCGGCGGGCGCACACCAATGCATCTTCCCCCGCCATGTCCAACAGGCCGGCGGGCAGTTCCCACAGTCGATCACCGACGCTGTGCCGGTACTGGTGGACCATGGCTATGTTGCCGTGGTCATCGACGGCGACGACGGCCGTGGCCCCGAAATGCTCGATGACTTCCCGGCTGGCGACGCCCCCGCCCGGCATCGTCAACCGGTCGCGGCGCAGCCCGAGGATCGGGGACTCGAAGAGGAGTTCGGAGTCGAGGGTCGTGAATTCATGGGATCCGGCAGTCATGACGGACAGTTTAGGCGGGCGGCTCCGGCAGCGGGGCCTGCGCGTCCTCCGCGGCGCCGTATGCTCCGGCTTCGCCGACAAGCTGCTGCGCCACGCCCAAGACCGCCGCCCCGCGCCCGATCTCTCGGTCGACGGAGTCGACGGTGGTGATGTCCTCGGCGTACGCGTCTTGTGCGCGGACCATCCCGATCGGCCCCTGCTCCCCGGCCGCCGCCAGCTGGCCGGCCAGCACTGTGCCGGCGCCGCGGCCATCCACCGTTGCAGTAAACGACGCCAGAGTACGGGCAGCGTACGCGCCATCGGTGGACCCGTCGTCGTCGCCGGTGATCACCATGATCACCTGCGCGGGAAGGATCGTTCCGTCCTCGTAGTCGAGGAACCCGGCCTCGCGCAGCGACTGCAGCAACTGGGCGCGTTCTTCGACGCCGGACTGCTGCTCGCCGGTCTCCGGATCCAGCAGCAGGGCCCTGCCGAACGCCTCGCCCGTGACAGCGCCGAGGTCCACGTTCTCCTCGGGGTTTTGTCCGGTCGCCTGATCCGGGAAGACGTCGGTGACTATGTCGGCGAGTTCCTCCGCAGCGTCCTGCGCCAAGAATCGCTCGGTCAAGCTCAAGGTCCCGGCGGCGCGGGCGTCCGCGGCGTCCAGCAGCCAGGTCACGGCCTGGACGTCCTCGGGGTCGGCGTCGGCGGTGGCCAACACCAACACCGGGCTCCCGCCGAGAGTGTCGGCGACGAGGCCGGGAATCAGCTGTCCGAGAGCCTCGTCGGAGGCGGCGACGTGCAGCTGGTCCCGCTGCCTCTCCGCGGACGTCTCCGCTGATTCCTCCAGCTGTTCGGCGGCAGAGACCTCCTCCTGGCCGCTCTGGCTGCCCGGCATGTTCGGGCCCAACGCGAAGACCCCGAGGGCGACGCCGGCGGCGAGGCCGAACCCGAGGCCGGCCACCACGTAGCCGCCGCGTCCCGTAGCTTTCCTGGCCATGTCGACGCCTTTCCTAGTTGAACCAACCCTGGACGGTCAGGGCGAGACCGTTCCAGGTGTCGATCAGGTTGTCGGTGAAGGACTCGTCGCCGCCTAGGCCCACGACGAGGATGATCGCCGCCAGCGCCACGAGAATTCCCAACAAGGCCCACAACCACGCGGTGCCGCGACCCGAGGACACGGTGTACAAGGTGACGATCACATCGGCGTCCACCAGCTTCGGTCCGACTTTGGCGCGGGTGAGCAGCGCCGCCGGGGTGGCGTTTTTCTGGTCGTGGAACATCCCGTCCAGATCCACCTGAGCGCCGGCGGCGACGATGATCTCGGCGTCGTGGTAGTTCGCCATCAGCAAGGCGAGGTCGGTCGGCGACTCCGTGGCGGCGGGGAAAGTCATGGCGCCGACCCCCAGTTCCTGGATGCGCTCCAAACCCGTGGCGTGGCCCTCAGGGTCGGCCGGCAGGATCACCCGCGCTCCGCTGCGCAGGGTCTCCGCCGCGATGTTGACCGGGTTGCCGATCACGAAATCTGGGCGGTAGCCCAGGTCGAGCAGGGTGTCGGCGCTGCTCTCGACCCCGATCAGCACCGGATCATATTCGCGGATGAAATTGCGCAGATCCTCCACTTGCCGACGGTGGTCCGGGCCGGGGCTGACGACCAGCACTTTGCGTCCCCGGATCTCGTCGTCCACGTCGGGGATGCCGAGCCCGTCCACCAGCAACGGCGATTCCGAGTGCACGAACTCGACGGCGGCGCTCAAGTTCGACTCCATCCGACCCAGGAACGAGCGCTGAGCCTCGGTAAACCCGGTCTCCGCCGCCTCTTGGCTGAAGGGTTCGGCTTTGCCGATGACCTTGGCGCCGTTGTGCAGGGTGCCGTCCACCACGACGGAGCCTTTCTTGGCGCCGTCCCGGAATCCGTCGGCCACCCCGGGCCCGGCGTTCTCGAAGAGCGGAATCCCCTCCCGCAACAACATCAAGGGGCCGTAGTTCGGCACAGTGCCGGTGGTGAACCGGGATATGTTGACCACCGCCGCCGGTTCGGCGTCGATCAACGTCTGCGCCTCGCGGCTGCTTAAATCTGCGGAATCGATGACGGCGATGTCGCCTTTACGGATGCGCTTGCGGCCTCGGCCTCCGACCGTGTAGTCGCGGAGGGCACCCTCGATGGTCGCGGCAGTGCTGGTCTGCTCGGCGGGACGGGTGGTTTCACTCATGCCTGCCATTGTGGCGGGTCACCGGCGACAAGTGGGTGAGGCGCGCGGACTGGAGTTTCTTCGCTTTCCGCTACGCCCGCAGGCCGGCCGCCTCGCTTTGGGCCCGTTCCAGCAACTCGCTGGCATGCGCTCGGCCCGTGTCGGTGTCCTCCAGCCCCGCCAACATGCGAGACAGCTCCTCGACGCGCTCTTTGTGGTTGAGCACGCGCACCCCGGAGGTGACGGTGTCCTCACCCACGGTCTTGGCCACGTGCAGGTGCGTGTCCGCATACGCCGCGACCTGGGGCAGGTGCGTGACGACGATGACCTGGTTGCCCACCGCCAAACGGGCCAGGCGGCGGCCGATTTCCACCGCGGCGTGGCCTCCGACGCCGGCGTCGACTTCGTCGAAGACCAGGGTGGCGCCACGGGCGCCGGCGGAAAGAATGACTTCCAGCGCCAACATCACCCGCGACAGCTCACCGCCGGATGCAGACGAGGCCAAGGGGCGGGCCTCCATCGCGTCGTTGGCGGCCAGCCGCAGCTCCACGGCGTCGATGCCGTGGCGGGTGGGTTCGACCGTCTCGACGTGGGCCTCCAGCCGAGCCTTCGGCATGGCCAGTCCCTGCAATTCTTCGGTGACCAGGCCAGCGAGCCTCTTCGCGGCTTTTCGACGGGCCGCGCTCAGCTTCTTCGCCGCCGCCCGCATCTTCTGTTCCGCTTCCGCCACCTGGCGGGTCAACTCCTCCAAGGTCTCGGAAGAGGTGTCGATCTTGGTCAGACGACGGCGGGCCTTGTCCCGCCACGCGATCACCCCGTCGACGTCGGGGGCATATTTCCGGGTCAACGACTTGAGCTCCTGCTGCCGCTGTAACAGGGCGTCCAGCGCTTGCGGGTCGGCGGGCAGATCTGCGAGATAACTGCCGAGCGCCCCTGACACCTCCGACAACCGGCTGGTCAATTCGTTGAGCGTCTCCCCCAGCTCGGTGAGGACGGGGTCGTCGGAGCCGCGCAACGCCCCGGCGGCGTGACCGAGCTGGGTGGCGGCGGGATCCGAGTCGTCGGAATAACCGTTCAAATCCTCGGGTCCGTCGATGGCGTTCAGCGCGGTCGTGGCGGCTTCGCGCAGTTCATCGACGTCCTGCAGTCGCCGGATCTGGTCGACGAGCTCGGCGTCCTCACCGGGCTCCGGGGCGACGGCGTCGATCTCGTCGAGGGCGAAATTCAGCCGGTCGACTTCGTGGGCCAACTCGCGGCGCGAGCGGGTGCGTTCGGACAAATCCTTGGCGAGCGTGCGCCACGTGCGGTAGGTCTCCCGGTAGGACTCGGCCAACGGCGTGATCTTCGGGTCGAAACGATCGAGCGCGGATAATTGTTGATCCGGGCTGAGCAGGCGCAGCTGGTCGTTTTGACCGTGAATCGTCAGCAGGTGCGAAGAAAACTCGGCGAGCATCGCCGCCGGCACGCTACGGCCGCCGAGGTGAGCACGCGAGCGGCCCTTGGCGCTGACGGTGCGGCACACGAGGTATTCCCCGTTTTCGTCGGTCTCGGCCCCGACCTCGTCGGCCAAGGACGCCAGCGCCGAGCGGGAGGCTCCGTCCATGGCGTCGACGCAGAAGCGTCCCTCCACCAGTGCCTTGTCGGAGCC
>CALZCR010000059.1 GCA_945631445.1 uncultured Corynebacterium sp.
GTGGTCTCCGGGACGCTGAGCCCCTGCCCCTCAAGCCAAGCGCCGACCTCCCCGGCCAGGCCGGCGACGCCGCCGGCGTTGAGCACGTGGACCTGCACGTCAGCCAGCTCCGAATCTGGGCCCGCGGCGGCTTCGCCGTCCTCCTGGTCGGCGTCGTCGGCGCCCTCTCCGCCTTCCGGCGCCTCTTCCGTCTGCGAGACGGACAACGACTCCATGAAGTCGTGGACTTCGTCGACGTCGACGGTGATGATGGACTCGCCGTAGTCGCCCACGCCGTCGACGGAGGTCACCGGGATGGTGGTGAAGATGACGTTGCCGCCGGCCAGATTCGCCAGCTGGGTGGCGAAAGACATGACGTCCCAGTCCTCGTCGATGACCACGGAGCGCTCCACCGCGTTGGCCATGCTGGAGAGCTTCGCGGGATTGGTCAACACGTCCGCGGACAGGACCTTGTTGACCAGGGAAGCCATGTAGGCCTGCTGCCGCACGATGCGGTCGAGGTCGCCGCGCGGCAGCCCGTAACGCTGGCGGACGAAGGAGAGGGACTCCAGTCCGTCGAGCGTTTGCCGGCCGGCGGGGAACTGCGCGCCGGAGAAGGGGTCGTCCACCGGGTTGTTCAGGCACACTTCGACGCCGCCGATCGCGTTGGTCAGCAGCACGAAGCCGTGCAGGCCGACCTCGGCGTAATGGTCGATGTCCACGCCCGTCAAATCCCCGACGGCCTCCAGCAGGCCCTGCCGCCCGGCTTCCGTGGCGGCCTGCTCGATGTTCCTTTCCTCGGAGTCGCTGAGCTGGCCGTCGCCGCGCTGGGCCTCGGCGAGCAACTCGTCGCGGCGCTCCATCTTGTGGCTGGCGAAGACACCGTTGACCTTCATGTTTCCGAAGTCGTCGTCACTGACGTAGGTGTCGCGGGGAATGGACACGGCGGTGGCGCGGGAACCGTCCTCGGGCACGCGCACGACCATCATGGTGTCAGTGTTTTCCTCCCCGTCGTCGACGCCGGCGTTGAGGCGGGCGAGCTCTTCCTCGCTCAGGGGGTTGCCCTGGGCGTCGGTGCGCGAGTCGGTGCCCACCAGCAGGATGTCGGTGGCGCCGTCGCGGACTTCCGAACCGCCTTCCCGGTCGTTGAGCGACAGGTTCGACGCGGAGGCGACTTCGCTGCCGAGCCTGCCGACCAGCACGTAGCCCAGTCCGGAGACCAGCAGCACCAGCACGGAGACGAGCACCAGGAGGGCCTTGATCCAGTTCGGCCCGAGCTGACGGGTCACCTGATACGGGGCGGGACCGGGCGGGGCCTGGATGTCGCGCGTGGGGCGGGAGGGATCGGTCGTCACTGGGTGTCAATTCTCCGGAGCAGGTGGGCGCACAAGGTGAGGCGAGGACATTGAGAGGTACAAAGAGTGTATTACGCATCAGGGCAGGAATCATTCTCCGATCGCCCCCGATCCCCTGTGAGCGGGCTGGCAACCGCGGCCCGCTCCGCGAGTCCGGAGCGGATATCGGAGCGTCCCCGGTAGGCTGACCCGCATTGTGACTGAGAAGAAAACACCGCCGCTTGCCGTGGTCACCGTGACATATTCGCCGGGTGACTTCCTGACGCGATTCTTGGATTCGCTGGCCGGGGCCAGCACCCGGGGCACCGTGACGGTGCTCGCGGACAACGGCTCCACCGACGGCGCGCCGGAGGCCGCGGCCGAGCGCCGCGCCGACGTCGAGTTCCTGCCCACCGGCGGGAACTTAGGCTACGGCAGCGGCATGAACGCCGGCGCCCGCCACCTGCGCGCGCGCCGCGAAGCCGGGGAGATCGACCCCGAGTTCTTCCTCGTGTCTAACCCGGACGTCGAGTTCGGCCCCGGCGCCATCGACGAACTCATCGCGTGCGCCCGCCGTCTGCCCTCGGCCGCGGCCGTCGGCCCCCGCATCCGGGAACCGGACGGGTCGATCTACCCGTCGGCGCGTGCCGTGCCCACGGTGGGCAACGGCGTGGGGCACGCCCTGTTTTCCCGGGTGTGGCCGAACAACCCGTGGACGCGCGCGTACCGCCAAGGCGAGGACATGGACGCCGAACGCACCGCCGGGTGGCTGTCCGGTTCCTGCCTCCTGGTGCGGTGGGAGGCTTTCGACGCCGTCGGCGGCTTCGACGAGCGCTACTTCATGTACCTCGAGGACGTCGACTTAGGCGACCGTTTCACCCGGGCGGGTTACGACAACGTGTACTGTCCCGCCGCGGAGATCACCCACGCGCAAGGCCACGTCACGGAGAGTCATTCGCAGGCGATGCTGCCCGCCCATCACGCCAGCGCCTATAGTTTCCAGGCCGACCGGTTGTCCGCGTGGTGGCAGGCTCCGGTGCGCTGGGCGCTGCGGGCGGGGTTAAAGGCCCGCGCGGCGGCGGCCACGGCGCTGGCCCGCCGGTCGGCGTGACCGCCGGCGCGCGTGAGTGTGAACAACGAAAGAATCTTGAAAGGACCCCCATGGCTAACCCCCAGGAGACGGACGCCGTCATTCTGGTCGGCGGGCGCGGCACCCGGCTGCGCCCGTTGACCGTCAACACCCCCAAGCCGATGCTTCCGACGGCCAACTACCCGTTCCTGCAGCACTTGCTGGCGCGCATCAAGGCGGCGGGGATCACCCACGTGGTCTT
Organism: uncultured Corynebacterium sp.; assembly: GCA_945631445.1. Classification (GTDB taxonomy): domain Bacteria; phylum Actinomycetota; class Actinomycetes; order Mycobacteriales; family Mycobacteriaceae; genus Corynebacterium. The sequence goes on from CALZCR010000059.1 coordinate 2,645, forward strand.
AGGGACCTCCTTCAAGGCGGAGGTCTTCGAGGAGTACTTCGGCGACGGCTCCGACCTGGGCCTGGAGATCGAGTACGTGGTCGAGGAGGAGGCGCTGGGCACGGGCGGGGCGATCCGCAACGTCTACGACAAGCTTCGCCACGACAACGTCATGGTCTTCAACGGCGACGTGCTGGGCGACACCGACTTAAACGCGATCCTGCACACGCACGAGGAAAAGGACGCGGATCTGACGATGCACCTGGTGCGCGTGTCCGACCCGCGGGCCTTCGGTTGCGTGCCGACGGATCCGGACGGGCGGGTGCTGGAATTTTTGGAAAAGACCGAGGATCCGCCGACCGACCAGATCAACGCCGGTTGCTACGTGTTCCGCCGCGAGTTGATCGAGGAGATCCCCGCGGAGCGGGTCGTGTCCGTGGAGCGGGAATCCTTCCCGCAGTTCCTCGCTGAGGGGCGCAGGGTCTACGGGCACGTGGACGTCTCCTACTGGCGCGACATGGGCCGCCCGGACGATTTCGTCCACGGCTCGGCGGACCTGGTGCGCGGCGTGGCGCATTCGCCGCTGCTGGAAGGTCGCACGGGAGAGGCGCTCGTCGACGACAGCGCGGGCGTCGCGGGCGGGGTCATCCTGCTGGGCGGCACCGCGGTCGGGCGGGGCGCGGAGATCGGCCCGGGCTGCCGCATCGACGGTTCCGTCATTTTTGACGGGGTGACCGTCGAAGCGGGGGCGACGATCAAGGACTCGATCATCGCGGCGGGCAGCCGCATCGGGGCGAATGCCCGGATCGTGGACTGCGTCATCGGCGAGGGCGCCCAGATCGGGGCGCGCTGCGAGCTGCAGGGCGGCATGCGTATTTGGCCGGGTGTGGCGATCCCCGATAACGGAGTGCGTTTTTCCTCGGATGCGTGACGACACGCCGAGCCGCCCGTCCCGGGGTGTAAAAAAACTATTCCCACCCCCACATGTAGTACCCCCGCGGGCCACCCCCAAACCTGTGGGTGTGTTTCTGGTGTTACTAGTGTTACTGATGTGAAAGCAGCGCTGGGAAATGCCTGAATTATGTCCGTGTTACTGCTTTTTCGGTTGACGGTATTTAGGGTTTCCCGGTTTAATCACATTGGTATCAGTAAGTAACAAACGACCGCGGAATACGGGGAAGGAGACGGCGTGGACGGTAGGATAGACGGCGTTATTTCCCGTGGCGGGGCTGCGGCGGCGCTGGACGACCTGTTCGGCGCCGTCGAGCAAGAGTGGCAGGACCAGGCGCTGTGCGCCCAGACAGATCCAGAGGCGTTCTTTCCTGAGAAAGGCGGCTCCACCCGCGAGGCGAAACGCATCTGTCAGGCGTGCCCCGTCCGCGACGACTGCCTGGAATATGCGCTGGAGCACGACGAAAGATTCGGTATTTGGGGAGGGCTCTCCGACCGCGAACGTCGTCGTCTCAAGCGGCAGATCGGTTGAAGATCAAAGCCGGACTTTTTCTTTCAGGCCTGTTCACCCGATGCGGGGGAGCGGGCCTCGAAGCTTTTTAAGGCCCCTATATTTGGGGCCCTACATGTCGAAACGCGGATCAACCTGCCGCGGATCCAGGTTCAGGTAGTGCGCCACCAGTGCGGTGAGCACCGCCCCCAGCAGGTCCTGGCGCATGTGCGCGTCCTCGGAACGCGCCTCGATCGGCATGCGGAACAAGACGATCCGCGCCCGCGTCGGCCTGCCGGCAGCATCCACGCCCGCGTTGATCACGCGCCCCAGCGGAACCGGGCCGTCCGCGACGATGTCGTCCGGCAGTACCGTCATGTCCGCGCGCAGGCGCATGCGCGGGATGGTGTCGACCGCGACGTCGAGCCCCGCCAGTTCATCGGGGTAGGAATTCTGCAACGGGGCGTAGGCCTCTAAGACCGCCATGTCGAAGGACTCGCTGCGCGTGCGGTGCCGCGGCGTGTCGACCGGCAGCAACGGGCCGCGCAGACCACGCCCGTGGCGGTCGCGGAAAGATTGGGTGTGCACGTCACCCACTGTAAGCGGGGGTGGCGGGAAGAGGGGCCGGGACACTCCGGTTCGGGGCAGGGGTAGGCAAATCTCAACCAAGGGTTTAGACTTAGCCGCTGTGAGTAAGTTTCGTCGTTGTTCGCGCCCCGGTTGCGGTAAGCCCGCAGTAGCCACGTTGACCTATGCCTACGCAGAGTCGACGGCCGTCGTCGGTCCGCTCGCGGTCGACGCCGAACCCCACAGCTGGGACCTGTGCTCCCGCCACGCCGACAACATCACCGCCCCGCTGGGCTGGGAGATGCTGCGCGTGCACGAGATCGAGATCGAAGACGACGAGGACCTGACGGCGTTGGCCGAGGCCGTCCGCGAAGCCGGCCGGGTGACCACCGGCCTGGTCGACGAGAAGTCCGACTACAGCGACGACCCCACCGACCCGGGCACCTCCGCCCACCCGGTCCTGCGCACCAAGCGCATCGCGGCCGACAACCAGCGCCGCCGCGCGCACCTGCGGGTCGTCCCCGACCCGGAGACCGACGGCGAGGACTGACCGGGGCTCTCGCTAGAATCATGCGGACACTTGTTACTCCTTTCGATTGAAGTAAAGGCGGCGCCCGCATGCGTTCCCGTGAATCCGTATCCGCTGTGATCAAGGCCTACGACGTCCGCGGCGTCGTCGGCGAGAACATCGACGCCGATTTCGTGCGCGAGGTCGGCGGCTCTTTCGCGCGGCTGCTGCGGCAGGAGGGGGAGACGACCGTGGCCGTCGGCTACGACATGCGCCCCTCCTCCCCGGAGCTGGCCGACGCCTTCGCCGCCGGCGTCACCGCCGAAGGCCTCGACGTGACCCTGCTCGGGCTGACCTCCACCGACCAGCTCTACTACGCCTCCGGGGTGTTGGACTGCGCCGGCGCGATGTTCACCGCCTCCCATAACCCGGCCGAATACAACGGCATCAAGCTGTGCCGTTCCGGGGCCCGGCCCGTCAGCCAGGACACCGGCCTGGCCCGCGTCGTCGACGACCTCGTCGAAGGCGTCTCCTCCACCTATGACGGCAAACCCGGCTCCGTCACCACCCGCGACGTGCTCGCCGACTACGCCGCCCACCTGCGCGGGTTGGTCGACCTGACCCGGATCCGCCCCCTGGTGGTGGCCGTCGACGCCGCCAACGGCATGGGCGGGCACACCGTGCCCGAGGTCTTCGCCGGCCTGCCGCTGGACGTGCGCCCCCTCTACTTCGAGCTCGACGGCACCTTCCCCAACCACGAGGCCAACCCGCTGGATCCGAAGAACCTCGTCGACCTGCAGCGCTTCGTCCTCGAGCAGGGCGCCGACGTCGGCCTGGCCTTCGACGGCGACGCCGACCGGTGCTTCGTCATCGACGAGAAGGGCCGGCCGGTCTCCCCCTCGGCGATCACCGCCCTGGTCGCGGAGCGTCACCTGGCCGAGCACCCGGGCGCGACGATCATCCACAACCTCATCACCTCCCGGGCCGTGCCCGAGCTGGTCGAAGCCCGCGGCGGCACGGCCGTGCGCACCCGCGTGGGACATTCCTTCATCAAGGCCACCATGGCGGAGACCGGGGCCGTGTTCGGCGGGGAGCACTCCGCGCACTACTACTTCCGCGAGTTCTTCAACGCGGACTCCGGCATCCTCGCCGCCCTGCACGTGTTGGCCGCCCTCGGCGCCCAGGACGGCCCGCTCAGTGAGGTGATGGGCCAATACGACCGCTACGAGGCCTCGGGCGAGATCAACTCCACCGTCGCCGACCAGGACGCCGCCACCCAGGCCGTGCTGGACTCCTTCGCCGACCGCATCGCCGCGGTCGATCGCCTCGACGGCGTCACCGTCGAGCTCACCGGCACCAAGGCGTGGTTCAACGTGCGCGCCTCCAACACCGAGCCGTTGTTGCGCCTGAACGTCGAAGCCCCCACGAGGCGAGAGGTCGACGAACTGGTCACGGAGATCTTGGGCGTCATCCGGGCCTGACCCGGCTATTCTGGGGGACATGAACGACTATTACGACGGTGGCCGCTACGACCCTGAAACCGTTCGTTTCTTCGACGTCGCGCACGAAGGCGCCCAAGTACGCGCCGTCAGCGGCGTGGTCGAGCGCCTGGCAGAGTTGCGGGGCCGCCAGCCCCGCAGCATCGTCGTCGCCACCGATCACATCGCGTTGGCCTCGGCGCGCTTCGCCGCCGCCACCCGGGCGCCGCTGCGGATGCCCCTGGTGATCTGCGACCGCATGCCCGGCTACGTCGGCCCGCTCGATATCGTGCTGGCCGCCGGTGACAAAGCCGACGACCCGGTCACCGCGCAGGCGCTGCTCACCGCCGCCAACCGCGGCGCCACCACCGTCTTCGTCGGCCCGCCGCGCGGGCCGATCCTCGATGACCTGCCTGGCGACTGCCTGGTCGTTCCCAGCCTGCCCACGGCCGCCGGCGCCTCCCCGGCGCGTACCGTCACCGCGGTGGGCGCGCTGCTCGACGCCTTGGAGGAAGATCCGCACCTGATCACCGAGCGGTTGACCAAGCTCGCCGAAGACATCGACGACGAAGCCGCCCAGCTGTCTCCCGAACGCGGGGAAGTGGTCAACCTCGGCCGTCAGCTGCACGCCTGGGCGGACGGGGCGCGCGTGCTGCACACCGGCGTCGACCGCGATTGGACGGCCGTGGCGGAACTGATCTCCTCCCTGTGGTCCAGCCGGGGGTTGGCTTCCGGCTGGACCACGCCGGAAGAGTTGCCCACCGCCCTGCGGGACATGCCGGTGCAGCCCGATGTTTTTCACGATCCATTCCTGGATGGGCCCTCCACAGTGTTACCGTTGAAGGTCATCGTGTGGGGAGCTGAGACCACTGACCTGGCGAACGCCACCGCCGTCGAAGCCCCGGCCTCCGGCCTCGGCCACCTGGGACAGGTACACCGCCTGATCACCCGGGGATTCGCCGTCACCACCTACAACGGGTCCGAAGATGACGCCCTCTAGACGCCTTCGCGCGTCAGTCGTCTGCCGGCCCAGGACTAGAAAGAGATAGATGGAGCAGCTGACCGGGACCACCCGTCACTACCCGTGGGGTTCGCGCACCCTGCTCGCCGACCTTCGTGGCCTGCCCTCGCCTTCCCCGCGACCGGAGGCGGAGATCTGGTTCGGCGCTCACCCGGCCGCGCCGTCGCACCTGGGAGAGCGCAGCCTGATCGAGGTCATCGCCGCCGACCCTGTCGCGGCGCTCGGCGAGCGGGTGGCCGAAAAATTCGACGGCGAGCTGCCGTTCCTGGTGAAATTGCTCGCCGCCGACGAACCGTTGAGCCTGCAGGCGCACCCTTCCGCCGAGCAGGCCCGGGAGGGCTACGAGCGGGAGAACGCCGAAGGCATCGACCTGCACGCCGGGCACCGCAACTACAAG
>CALZCR010000060.1 GCA_945631445.1 uncultured Corynebacterium sp.
TGTGCGATGCCCGGTAGAACCTGCTAGCCGAAGTCGTAGCCGGGTACCCGGGAGTCGGCGACGGCTTTGAAGCCGACGCCGCCGAGTTTGACGCCGAGTTTGTTGGCGGCGCCGGCGATGGCGTTGCTCTCGTGGACGTAGAACGGCAGCCGCAGGGATTTGGCGGCCAGGTAGGCGGGCGCGGAGACGTAGCCGCCGGTGCCGAAGACGGCGTCGACGCCTTCTTCGGTGAAGATGCGGCGGGTCTGCCGCACCGAGCGCATCACTTTAAGCGGCAGCGCCACCAGGTCCAGGGAGATCTTCCTGGGCACCGGCACCGGTTCGATCAGGTGCAGGGCGAAGCCGCGGTCGGGGACGATGTCGGTCTCCAGGCCGCGTTCGGTGCCCAGGGCGATGACCTTGGCGTCGTGTCGGTTCTGCAGGGCTTCGCCGACGGCGAGCGCCGGTTCGATGTGGCCGGCCGTGCCTCCGCCGGCCAGGGCGACGGTGAAAGTCATGGGTGCTAGCGCCTCCTCGGGCGTCGGGCGCCGCCGCCCCGGGTGGGACGGGGACGCCGAGGCTGATAATCCGATTCGACGCTACCACCAGGCCGCCGCGCCTCCGTGCGCTGCTCCGCCGTGCGTTCCTCCGCCCGGGGACGTACCGCGGTGACCGGTTCGCCGAAGCGTCGTTCGTTGTTTTTCCTGGTGCGTTCCTCGGGACGTTTCTTCTCGCCCTCCAGGCCGGGTTCGCGGAGGAAGAAGAGTCGGTCGAAGAGCGGGCGGCCGTAGCTCTGCATCCCGGAGATGCACTGCGGTTCGTGCCGCGCCACCGACGCCAGCAGCCCCATCGAGGCCAGGGTGATGATCGCGGCGGTGCCGCCGGCGGAGATCATCGGCAGCTGCACGCCGGTGACCGGCAGCAGGCCCACGACGTAGCCGATGTTGATGAACGCCTGGGAGACCACGCCGATGGTCAGGGTGCCGGCCAGCAACGCCTGGAACTGGTTCTGGGCGCGCAGCGCGGTGCGCAGGCCGAAGACGCCCAACAGGCAGAACAGCAGGATCACCAGCCCGCCGCCGATCAAGCCGAGTTCTTCGCCGATGATGGCGAAGATGAAGTCGTTTTTGGCCTCGGGCAGGTAGAACCACTTGGCGCGGGACTGCCCCAGGCCCACGCCTGTCAGCGAGCCGTCCGCCAGGGACAAAAAGCCCTGGTAGGACTGGAACGCCGAGCCTTGGGTGTCCTGGAAATTGCCGGAGAAGGCGTCGAAGTAGGTGTGGAAGCGGGCGGCGCGGAAGCCGCCGCCGATGAACACCGCCACCAGCCCTAAGACCGCGATCACTAAGGCGGCGGCGACCAGGCGCCAGTCCACGCCGGCGAAGATCAGAGTGAAGGCCACGACCACGCCGAAGGACATGGCCATGCCCAGGTCGCCTTGGGCGATGATCAGGCCGAAGCACAGGATCGCGACCAGCGTGTACCAGGTGAAGGGGCTGCGCAGGTTGGTCGCGGTGTGGCGGTGGCCGGCCAAAAACGACGCCCCCCAGATGGCGAAGGTGACTCGGGCGACTTCCGAGGGCTGGATCTGGACGGGGCCGATCGGCAGCCACGACTGGGAGCCGACCGATTCCCTGCCCACGCCCAAGGGGGTGAGCACCAAAATCAGCAGGACGATCGTGACGATCATCAGCCACGGCGCCAACGCGCGCACCCATCTGAGCGGGATCTTCAGCGCCGCCCAGAAGGCGAGCAGCCCGACGAAGACCATGAGGGCGTGGCGGGTGGCCTCTCCCCAGACGGTGGCGCCGTCGAGGGCGGACCACGTCATCGAGGAAGAAAAGACCATGACCACGCCGATGCCGGTCAGCGCCAGCACGATGATGCGGATCATGAGGTAATCCAGGCCTGGCTGGCGGGCCATCTGGGCGGCGACGGAACCGAACGCACCCGCGGAACGGCCGCGGGTGGGGCTGGGGGCGGGTTCTCGGGTGCTGGTCATGTTGCTTACTTCCTTTGGGGCTGGTCGTGGCGGCGGGCGGCGGCGGCGAAGACGTCGCCGCGGTGCGCCATGCCGGTGAACATGTCCAGGGACGCCGCGGCGGGGGCGAGCAAGACGGTCTGTCGGTCAGTGACCCGGTCAGCGGCCCACACCACCGCCTCGTCCATGGCTTGTTCCGGGTCCGTGGCGTCGGAGATGAAGACCTCCACCTCCGGGGCGTGCGCCGCCAGCGCGTCGGCCAGGATCTGCCGGTCGACGCCGAGTAAGGCGGCGCCGCTGAGCCGGTGGCCGTGTTCGCGGATCAGGGGCTCGACGTCAGCGCCCTTGAGCTGGCCGCCGGCGATCCAGAGCACGTCCTCGCGGGCCCCCAGGGCCGCGGCGGCGGCGTGCGGGTTGGTGGCCTTGGAGTTGTCCACCCACTGCCCCACTCCCTGGTGCACGACGGCGCCGCGGTGGCCGTCGACGGTGAAATCGGCCAAGGCGCGGGCGATGGTCTGCCCGTCCACGCCCTGGGTGCGGGCGATCGCGGCGGCGGCCAGGGCGTCGAGTTGCCCGGCCGGCCCGGCCGGCTCCAACCCCTCCGCGGTGCCCAAGTCGACGTCGGCGTCGCCGGTGCGGTCGACGAGGCGACCGTCGACGATCCCGAACTGGCCCGCGGCGGGCTCACCGAGCGTGAAGCCCAGCACGTCGTCGCGGCCGGCGGCGTCTGCCAACCGGCGGACGTCGGCGTCGTCGGCGCCGATGACGGCGTGCTTGCCGCGCAGCACCTTGGCCTTGGCGTCCGCGTACTCTTCGAAAGAGCCGTGCCAGTCGAGGTGGTCCTCGGCGAGGTTGAGCAGCACGCCGGCGTCGGGGGTCAGCTCGCTCGACCAGTGCAGCTGGAAGCTGGACAGTTCCGCGACGAGCACGTCCACGCGCGGGACGGCGGTCAGGACGTCGGCGACCGCCAGGCCGATGTTGCCGACGGCGTGGGCACGCAACCCGCTCGTGGCGGAGTGCGCCGCCATGACGTCGGCGAGCATCGCGGTGGTCGTGGTCTTGCCGTTGGTGCCGGTGACCACGAGCCAGGTGCGCGGGGCGCCGAACACCCCGGCCCGGTCCAGCCGGTAAGCCAGCTCCACGTCGCCGAGGATGTCCAGGCCCACCTGCTGGGCGTAGGTCAGCAGGGGCGCGTCCGGTCGCCAGCCGGGTGAGGTGACCACCGTGGAGACGGCTTCCGAGTCGATGAAGATGCGGGCGTCGTCGGTGGAGGCGGGGCGGGCGCCGGTGGCCGCGCAGGCCGTGGTCCGGGCCTGCAGGTCGTCGTCGACGAGCACCACGGAGCAGCCCAGGTCGACGAGCAGCCGGGCGATCCCGGTGCCGGAGACGCCGGCGCCGGTGACCAGCACGTGGCCGTTGCGGAGTCGAGTCAATTCATCCATGGCGCTACACCCCCGCCGCGGCGAGCCAGTCGCCGTAGAAGATGGCCACGCCTGCCAGGGCGGCCAGGGCGGCGATCAGCCAGAAACGCACGACGACGGTGGTCTCCGGCCACCCGCCCTTCTCGAAGTGGTGGTGGAAGGGGGCCATGCGGAAGACGCGCTTGCCGCTGGCCTTGAACACGGCCACCTGGATGGCCACGGAGGCGACCTCGATGACGAACAGGGCGCCGACGATGATCATGAGCAGCTCGGTGCGGGAGGCGACGGACAGTCCGGCGACCAGGCCGCCGAGGGCCAGGGAACCGGTGTCGCCCATGAAGATTTTCGCGGGGGCGGCGTTCCACCACAGGAAGCCGGCGCAGGCGCCCAGCCCGGCGGCGGCCAGCACCGCCAGGTCCAGCGGGTCGCGGACGTTGTAGCAGCCCGCCACGGCCTCTTCAGCGCAGGAGTTGCGGAACTGCCAGAAGGTGATCAGCGTGTAGGCGCCCATCACGATGGCGGTGGAGCCGGCGGCCAGGCCGTCGAGCCCGTCGGTCAGGTTGACCGCATTCGACCAGGCGGCGATGAGAATGAAGATGAAGACCAGGAAGAGAATGACGCCGATGACGCCGCCGCCGACGGCGATGTCTACGGTGTCGATGTCGCGGAGGAAGGACAGCTGCGTCGAGCCCGGAGTCAACCCGTTTTCGTCGGGGAACTGCAGAATCAGCAGGCCGAAGACGACCGCGATGAGCAGCTGGGCGAGCAGCTTCTGCCCGGACTTCAGGCCGAGGCTGCGGCCCTTGAACAGCTTGATGAAGTCGTCGGCGAAGCCGACCGCGCCGAGCGAGAGGGTCAGCCCGAGGATCAGCCAACCGGTGGCGGTGAAGCCGCCGCTGCCGGTGGCCATGGCGTAAAAGCCGCTGGCGAGATAAGCCACGGTGATGCCGGCCAAGATCGCGATGCCGCCCATGGTGGGGGTGCCGCGCTTGCTCAGGTGCGTCTGCGGCCCGTCGTCGCGGATCTCTTGCCCGATGCCCTCGGAAGAGAAATACCGGATCAGCCCGGGGGTCAGGAAGATGGCCGTCAGGAAGGCCACGACTCCCGCGATGATGATCTGTGTCACTGAAATGTCCTAATCTTTCTTCGGTATCACTGCTGAGGGACCGTTAGTTCCGGCCGAGGAGAGCGTCGGCCACGTGCCACAGGCCGATGGCGTTGGAGGCCTTGACCAACACGACGTCGCCGTCGGCCTCCGCCTGTGGCACATCCGGGTTGGGCGTGCGCAGGATCTCCTCGACCTCCCGGACGGCCTCATCGACGTCGTGGGCGACGCAAGTAGTTATACCCTGCTCGCCCGCCGAGGTGGCCATGGCGCGGGCGTCGGGAGAGGTCCCCACGACCACGAGGTGGCTGACGTTGAAGCGGGCCAGCTCGTCGCCGACGCGTTCGTGCGCGGTAGCGGAGCCGTCGCCGAGTTCACCCATTTCACCGAGGACCGCGATCGCACGGGCGCCGCGGCGGGCGGAGGCGGTGTAGGCCAGCGCGGCGATGCCGGCGCGCATGGAGTCCGGGTTGGCGTTGTAGGAGTCGTTGATGACGGTGAGGCCGTCGGGGCGGCTGGCCACGTCCATCCGGTTGGCCGACGCCGCGTGGTGCTCGGACAGTGCCTCGGCCACCTGCGCCACGCTCATGCCGGATTCGAGGCCGGCGGCCGCGGCGGCCAGGGCGTTGCCGACCTGATGCGCGCCGAAGACCCGCAGGCGCACCCGCACGGGGTCGGCGGCCGGGGTGTGCAGGGTGAAGGAGGCTCGGGCGACGTCGTCGAGGACGATATCCGTGGCGTAGTAGTCCGCCCCCGGGGCGGCGGGCTGGGCGGCGGAGTAGGTGACCACCCGCGCCGTCGTGCGCGGGGCCATGGCCGCGACGAAGGGGTCGTCGGCGTTGAGGATGGCCACGCCGCCGTCCGCGGCCGACGGCAGCGCCTCGATCAATTCGCCCTTGGCGCGGGCGATGTTCTCGCGGGAGCCGAACTCCCCCAGGTGCGCGGTGCCCACGTTGAGCACCACGCCGATCTGCGGGCGGGCGATGTCGGCCAGGTGCGCGATGTGCCCGACGCCGCGGGCGGACATCTCCGCGACCAAGAAGTCGGTGTCCTCGGTGCAGCGCAACACCGTGTGGGGATGTCCGATCTCGTTGTTGAAGGAACCGGGCGGGGCGACGGTCTCGCCGGCCCGGCCGAGCACGGCGGCGAGCAAGTCCTTGGTGGAGGTTTTTCCGGCGGAGCCGGTGACGCCGACGATGCGCAGACCGTGCTCGGCGGTCAACGTGGCGGAGACGTGCCGGGCCAGGGCGCTCATGGCGCCCACCACGGCGTGCGCCACCGCCTCGTCCGTGTCGTCGACGGGCGTGACGACGACCGCGGGGGCGTCCACCTCACGCGCGGCCAGCACGGCGACGGCGCCGTCGGCGACCGCGTCCGCGGCGAAGTCGTGGCCGTCGACGCGCTCGCCCGGCAGAGCGACGAACAGGCCGCCGTCGGCAAGCTCGCGGGAGTCGAATTCGACGCCGCCGGTGACCCGCGCCTGCGGGTCGGTGACGTGGTGCAGCTCTCCGCCGGTCAAGTCGGCGATTTCGGAGAGAGTCAGGTCGATCATGGTTACTGTCCCTTCTCCTGGGTCGCGCGCTCAGTCAAGGCGCGACGCACTTCCTCGCGGTCGTCGAAATGCCGGGTCTCGGACCCGACGATCTGGCCGACCTCATGTCCTTTGCCGGTGACCACGACCGTGTCACCGGGACGTGCCCAGGCCACGAGCGCGTCGATGGCCTCGGCCCGGTCCGCGATCTCGCGGATCTCCGCCGCGGAGCCGACCTCGCGGGCGCCCGCGACGACGGCGGCCCGGATCGGCGCGGGTTCCTCGGTACGCGGATTGTCGTCCGTCACGATCACCAGGTCGGCCCGGCGCGCGGCCTCGGCGCCCATGACCGCCCGTTTCGAGGGGTCGCGGTCGCCGCCCGCGCCGAGAGTGATGCCCACCCGTCCGCCGCCGCTTTGCGCGCGCAGCGTGTCCAGCACGGCGGCGACGGCGGCCGGTTTATGGGCGTAGTCGACCACGGCGGTGAAGTCCTGCCCCTCGGCGATCGCTTCCATCCGTCCCGGGACCGCCACCTGCTCCAGTCCCCGGACGAAGGCGGCGAGGTCGACGTCCACTGCGGCCGCCAGTGCGACGGCCACCGCGGCATTGGCGATGTTGAAGTCGCCCGGCAACGGCAGGTCGAATTCCAGGGTCCGGCCCCCGCGAGTGACGGCGACGCGTTGCGCGCCGGTGGCGTCCTGCGAGAGCTGGCGGGCGCTGACGTCCTCCGGTCCCAGCCCCTGCTGCCCCCGGGTGGCGACCTTCATCGCGTCCCCGGCGCGGCGGACCATGGCCTCGCCCCATTCGTCGTCGACGCACACCACGGCCCGGCGCGCGCGGATGGCGGAGGCCGGGTCGAAGAACAGCGCCTTCGCCTCGAAGTAGTCGTCCATCGTGGGGTGGAAATCGAGGTGGTCCTGCGAGAGGTTGGTGAACCCGGCGGCGTCGAACTCCACCGCGCCCACCCGGCCCAGCTCCAGCGCGTGCGAGGACACCTCCATCACCACGTGGGTGATGCCGTCGTCGGCCATGTCCGTGAAGAGCCGCTGCAGCGTGGTGGCTTCCGGGGTGGTCAGCGTGGTGGGCACCTCGCGGCCGTCGATGCGCGTGCCGGTCGTGCCGATCAACCCGACCTTGTGCCCGGCGGCCATCAGCCCGCGCTCCAGCAAATAGGTGGTGGTGGTCTTGCCGGAGGTGCCGGTCACGCCTATGACCGTCAGGCGGCGGGTCGGGTGCCCGTACACTTCCGCGGCCACGGCGCCGAGCACGCGGCGGACGTCGTCGACGACCAAGACCGGGCGCCGTTCCTCGGTCTGGCTGATCAGCGCCAGCCCGTCCTCGTCGGTGAGGATGGCGCCGGCGGGCGAGTCGAAGGCGTAGGAGGCGCCGTGGACGCGGGTGCCTGGCACTGCCGCGAACAGCGCGCCCGGCTCCAGCGTCGTGGAATCGAGGTCGACGGCCGTGACCGCCGCGGCCAGCGCCGACGGCGACGCCCCGACGATACGGGCCCCGGCGATCTCTGCCAGGCGGGCCAGGGTCGGGGGCTGATGCTGGCCCGAAGTGGTGCCTGCCATGAGTGTCCTCCTAGAAAATCAGTGGGAATAAAAGATTAGCGCTGCAGAACCAGAGGCTCGGTCTCGGGGGACGGGGGGATGTTGTCGCGGTCGAGCAGCCACGAGGCCACCGCCTGGAAAATCGGGCCCGCCGACTGGCCGCCGGCGCCGCCCTCCATCACGCCGCGCGCCGGATTGTCCACCATCACGGCGATCACGAAACGCGGGTCGTCCGCCGGGGCGATGCCCGCGAAAGTGATCCAGTATTCGCTGTTGGAGTAGGCCCCGGTGTCCTCGTCGACTTTTTGGGCAGTGCCCGTCTTGCCGGAGGTCTGGTACCCCTCGATCGCCGAGGCGCCGGCGGTGCCGGACTGCTCGCCGCCGGAGGGGTCGGTCTGCATGGTGGCGCGGAACATGTCCGTCACCGTCCGCGCCGCTTCCGGGCTGATGACCTG
>CALZCR010000061.1 GCA_945631445.1 uncultured Corynebacterium sp.
CCACGGACGTGCTCTCGCTCAAGGAAGTCACCTCCGTCAACCAAGGCTTAGACCTGCTGCGCACCGGCCAGATCTCCTACCTGGACGTCGTGCCGGAGGAGACGTCGGTGGCGGCCTACGAGCTGCTGCCGGAGACCCAGGTGCGGCTGATCGACGGCCCCGACCAACTGCAGCTGACCTTTTCGGTCACCTCCGAGCTCCTGTCGGCGCCCGAGACCCGGGCGGAATTCGCCGGGCTCATCGACGTGCCCTTCCTCGCGCGCCAGGCCGCCGGCCGCAGCGCGGACCTCGCGGTGCCGGAGCATGCCCCGCCCAGCGGGAAACCGCCGACCCTGCTGCAGGAGGCCACCGGCGAAAGACCCTTGCGAATCGCCGCCGACCCCGCCGACGACCAGGCCTCCGCGGCGGCCCGCACCCTGGTCAACGTGCTCGCACGTGCCGGCGTCGCCGCCGAGCTAGTGTCCACGGACCTCATCGACGTGGCCGGTCGACGCCTGCCGGCCGGCGACGTCGACGCCGTCGTCGCCTGGTCCCGCAACGACGGCACCCGCCCCACGGCGGTCTCGCCGTTGCTGTGCCCGGCCGACCCCGCGGATCCGCGGTTGCGCAACTTCTCCGGCTATTGCGCGCCGGAGACCCAAGAAGCGCTCGCCGCATCCTTGGCCGGTGAGCTCGACGAGGAGCAGACCCAGGCGCTCCTGCGCGCCGTCGCCCAAGCGGAGACACTGGTCGTGCCGCTGCTGAGCGAGCGTCGGGTCGTGGTGTTGGGGGAGGGTATCGTGGGCCCCGACCCAGACCTCAACGCCTGGACGACGGGCCTCGGCGCGGCGTCCACCTGGAAGAGACAGGAATCATGAACGAACTGAGCGGATACCGGATCGTCGCCGTCCACGCCCACCCGGACGATGAAGCCATCACCACCGGCGGGGCGCTGGCGTATTTCGCCTCCCGCGGCGCGGACGTCACCGTGATCACCTGCACCCTCGGCGAGGAAGGCGAAGTGATCGGGGAGACCTACCGGCATTTGGTCAACGACGAGGCCGACCAACTCGGCGGCTTCCGCATCGGGGAACTTAACCGGGCCCTCGAGGTTCTCGGCGTGCGCGGCATCCAGCTCGGCGGGGCGGGGCGGTTCCGCGACTCCGGCATGGCCGGGTCCGCCGCCGCGGACAATCCGCGGGCCTTCGTCAACTCCGGCGAGGGGGCCGTCGATGAACTCACCGGGCTCTTCGAGCGGCTGCGCCCGCACCTGGTGCTCACCTACGGCCCCGACGGCGGTTACGGGCACCCGGACCACATCCGCGCCCACGAGATCACCCACGCCGCCGCCCGGCGCGTCCCGGTGCCCCGCATCCTGTGGGCGGTGCATTCCCGCGCCGAGCTGGATGAGGGGCTGGCGGCGATCGAGGGGATCCCCGTGGGGTGGCGCCGCTCCGGCGACGGCGAGCTGGCCGCCGTCGAGAAGGTCGACGCCTGGCTGGAGCTCGACGACGAGCTCTACCACCGCAAGCGCGAAGCGATGCGGGCACACGCCACCCAGTTGTGGATCGCCGACGGCGGGATCTCGGCGACCAACCCGCAGGCGGCCTACGCCCAGGCGCCGGACGTGGTGTACGCGCTGTCCAACTTGATCGCCCAGCCGATCATGCGCCGCGAGCATTACCAGTTCGGCGCCGGGGTCCCGCTGGCCGGGACCACCGACCTCCTGGCCGGAATCGAGCGCTAGTGGTCTCCGAGGACAGGGTCATCCGCACGGACTTCTCCCGTGGCGAGATGATCGGCGGGCTGGTGTGGCTGTCGTTGGCGGCGGCGCTGTCCGCCTTCCTGGAAGTGATGTACCTCGGCACCTGGCTCACCTTGCCGGACGGCACGCGGGTGGCCGCACCGTACACGATTATTATTGCGTTCTTATTTAACGTCGTGCTCACACGCACCGCTAGGCTGTGGACGGACAGGGCAGGCGTCGCCGCCGTCCCCCTGTACGCTTGGGTCGCCACTTACGCGGTGCTCGTCCTCGGGCCCGCAGTCAGCGGCGATCAATTAGTAGGAAATAACATTCGATCGATTCTGCTGCTCGCCGCGGGCGTGTCCGGTGGACTTTGGCCCATCATCCGGAAAAAATGACATACTGTCTGTCACTCCCGCACCCAGCACAAAGACAGGAGACACGGAGATCTCATGACTTACATCATTGCCCAACCCTGCGTTGACGTCCTCGACCGCTCGTGCGTCGAGGAATGCCCCGTCGACTGCATTTATGAGGGCAAGCGCATGCTCTACATCCATCCTGACGAGTGCGTGGACTGCGGCGCCTGCGAGCCCGCCTGCCCGGTTGAGGCGATTTTCTACGAGGACGACACCCCGGACGAGTGGGAGGAGTACTACGACGTCAACGTGGCCTTCTTCGACGAGCTCGGCTCCCCGGGCGGCGCCGCCGCGTCCGGCCCGCTGGACTTCGACCACCCGACGATCGCCGCTCTGCCCCCGCAGAACCAAGACGTCGAGCTCTAAGCCTTGGCTACGCGAACGCCGTTGGGGGAGCGGCTGCCTGACTTTCCCTGGGACACCCTGACCGGGGCGAAGGACACCGCTGCCGCGCACCCGGACGGCATCGTGGATCTCTCGGTCGGCACCCCCGTCGACGCCGTGGCACCTGGCATCCAGCTGGCTCTGGCGGAAGCAGCCGGCGACCCCGGTTATCCGCCGACCACCGGATCGCCGCAGCTGCGGGAGGCGATCGCCGACTGGCTCAGCCGCCGCTACGGGGTAACGGACGTGACCGCGGACGCCGTGTTGGCGGTGGCCGGCACGAAAGAGGCCATCGCCACCCTGCCCACGTTGCTGGGGATCCGCGGCGGCACGGTCGTCATCCCGGAGATCGCCTACCCGACCTACGAGGTCGCGGCGACCCTGGCGGAGTGCCGTACGCTGCGCTCCGACTCGTTGCTGAAGGTCGGTCCGGCCACCCCGGACCTGATGTTCATCAATTCTCCCTCCAACCCCACCGGCAAGGTGCTGGGCGTCGAGCACCTGCGCAAGGTCGTGGGGTGGGCGCGCAGCCGCGGGGTCATCCTCGTCGCGGACGAATGCTACATCGGCTTGGGCTGGGACGACGAGAACGTGCCGCTGTCCATCCTCGACCCGCGCGTCAACGACGGCGACCTGACTGGGCTGATCGCGGTGCATTCGCTGTCGAAGTCTTCCAACCTGGCCAGCTACCGCGCCGGTTTCCTGGCGGGTGATCCCACGTTGATCGCGGAGCTGACCGGGGTGCGCAAGCACCTGGGGCTCATGGTGCCGGGCCCGATCCAGCACGCCATGATCGCCGCCTTGCACGACGACGACCAAGAGCACCTGCAGAAGCTGCGCTACGCCACGCGTCGCGCGAAGCTGTTGTCGGCGCTGCTCAAAGCCGGTTTCCGCGTCGACGACTCCGAGGCGGGGCTCTACTTGTGGGCCACCCGCGGGGAGTCGGGCCGCGACACGGTGGCGTGGCTGGCCGAGCGCGGCATTTTGGTGGCCCCGGGCGATTTCTACGGGCCGCATTCCGGCGAGCACGTGCGTGTCTCGCTGACCGCCACGGACGAGCGCATCGACGCCGCCGCCCAGCGACTCCGTGCCGGCTGAGCGTGCTGACGGCCGCCCGCCCGCCCGCGACGGCCTCACCGCCGTGCGCACGGTGTTGCGCGGCACGGTCTCGGACGGCGAGTTCTTCGCCGCCCGGGCCGGCGACTCGCCCTACCGCCCCGGCGAGCTGATCGCCCCCGGCACGGCCTTAGCTCGTCCCGTCCCGGCGTGGACGTTTCCAGCGGTGCCCGCAGAACCGCCGATCCCCTTCGACTACGAGGTGCTCCATGTCGACGAGGAGCTCATCGTCGTGGACAAACCGCATTTTCTGCCGACGACCAGCAACGGCCGCATCGTCCGGGAAACCGTGCAGACGCGCCTGCGCCGCGACTTCGGCGAGGACGTCACCCCGCTGCACCGCCTGGACCGGCTCACCGCCGGGGTGGTGGTGTGTTCCCGGCGCCCGGCGACCCGCGGCGCCTATCAGCGACTCTTCCAGGACCGGAAAGTGCGCAAACGCTACCTCGCGCGCACGGTGACGGCGCTGGGCCAGCCCACGTGGCGGGAGCTGTCGATGCCGATGCGTAAACGGCCGGGCGCGCGATCGGTGGTCGTCGACGAGGAGGGCACGATGACCGTCACCCGTCTGCGCGGAGCCGCCGACGTCGTGGAACTGGAGCCGGTGACGGGGCACACCCACCAGCTGCGGGTAGTGCTGGCCCAGCTCGGGGCGCCGATCGTCGGCGACGACGTGTACCCGCACGATGTCGGCCTCCAGCTGCGTGACTATTCTTCTCCGCTGCACCTGCTGGCCACGGGCGTGGAGTTCACGGACCCGGTCGACGGTCGTAAGCGTGCCTTTACGTCTTTGCGGGGGCTACCGGCTAACCTTGATTGATTACAGCTACGCCAGGCAAGGGGAGGACGCGGCATGGGAGAATCGGGCTCCACTGCGGTGAAAAAGAAGTTCAGCACCGTGGACATGCTCTCCACTTTGCGGCAGTTTTTCATGTTCGGCATCGTCGGCGGATCCGGCACCCTGGTCAACCTCCTCGTCGTGTACGTGGTCACCAGGATGCTGCTGAGCGGCGCGGGCCTGGTGCCGGAAGACGTGGTCTTCGGTCTGCCGGGCACGCCATGGAACATCCGCTGGTACCACGTGATCATGACGATCGCGTTTCTGGTGGCGAACACCTGGAACTATCAGCTCAACCGCTCCTGGACTTTCCGCGGGGTCACCAAACGTAGCTGGTGGCGGGGATTCTTCCCGTTCTTGGCCACCGGCTTCTTCGCGTTTTTGGTCAGCCAGTTGGCGGCCACGCTGATGATGAACCCGACGTCGCCGGTGGCGTTGCCGGACGAGATCTTCGACAATTCCACCGGGCTGCGGACGAAGTTCTATTGGGCGGCGGCGATCTCCGTGCTCGTGGCGATGCCGGTGAACTTCGTCATCAACAAGCTCTGGACCTTCCGGAAACCCAAAGTCGTGGTGGTCCAGGAAAGCATGCCGGCCCCGCAGGAATAGTCCGCGGCCTCCGGACGTTGATTCTGGTGACGCGACAACAACAGGAGGTTTGTGTGAAGATCGGAATTCTCGGCGCAGGCAAAGTGGGCACGATCCTGGCCCGCCTGACGGTGGAGGCCGGGTACGAGACCTACCTGGCGGCCTCCGGCGACCCCGCCGACATCGAGTTGATCGCCAGCGTGCTCGCCCCCGGGGCCACGACCGCGACCAGCGCGCACGCCGCAGAGCAAGCGGATGTGGTCATCGTGGCCATCCCGCTGCACAAGCACGGCACCCTGCCCGTCGAGCAGCTGCGCGGAAAAATCGTCGTCGACGCCATGAACTACTGGTGGGAGACCGACGGGCGCGACAGCCCCTTCGCCGCGGCGGACGCCTCCACCAGCGAATTCATCCAGTCCCAGCTGCCGGACTCCACCGTGGTCAAGGCCTTCAACCACATGGGCTACCACGACCTCGACGAACTGGGCCGCCCCGCCGGGGACCCTGATCGCCGGGCGATCGCCGTCGCGGGGCCGCGCGACGCCGGCGAGACCGTGACGGGGCTGATCGACGACGTCGGCTTCGATCCGCTCTATATCGGCGGGCTGGCCGAGGGAGTGCGCCTGCAGCCGTTCAGCTCCGCTTTCGGGGCCAACGGCACCCGCGCCGAGCTCGCTGAAATCATAGAAAAATTCCCCGCCACCGAACGGGGCAGGGAAGTGTGGGAGGCGTTGGGACGCTAACCGACGGTCTCGCCGAAGCAGACCCGCTCGTTCACAGTCACCGCGCTCAACGACCCGGCCCCGTAGTCGATGAAGGCGTCCGCGCCGACGACCGTGCCCGGCGCCAGATAAGCGCCCAGGCGCACGCGGCCGGAGTCGACGACCGTGACCTCGCCGGGCACCACATAGTCCAGCATGCGCGGGAACTTGTCGACGGAAAAGACCGTCACCGGGGCCCCGCCGGCCATCTGGCCGCGGATCATCTGGAAGTCCTTCATCGCGCACGGGCCGTAGTTGGTCCACACCACGTTGGCCAGGTGTTCGCGGGCGTCCTCGAGGTTGACTTCCCCGGGCTGGACCAGCCGGTGGGACAGCAGGTGCAGGCGCAGGTAGACGTCATAAGCGTCCGTCGGCGCCTGGCTGAGGTCGTCAATGCGGGTGGCGACGGGCACGCGGGCCACGCCACGGGTCTCGTCCGGTCCGGCGAGGGCGGCGAACTGCTGCGGCGTAGTCTCCAGCCGCTCGGTGCCGGCCGTGGTCACCGGCTCATCCAACTTCGGGGCGGGGTACCACACGTCTAGGACGGTGCCGTCATAGGTCAGGGTGGCCAGGCCCCGGGCGTAGGCGCTGGAGGTCACGTCGTGATCTTCCGTTTCTTGTTGTTTTTCGTGGTCAGCGACAGTATAGCCAGAACGCCGGCGACAACGACGACTGAGACGATCTGGGAGCGCGCGGCCTCGTCGAAAAGCATCAGCGCCACCAGCCCCACGAGCAGGGCCATCGTCACCCAACTCAGCCACGGGTAACCCCACATGCGCACGGAAGGGGTCTCGCCTGCGGCCTCGATGGCCGGACGCAGCTTCAGGAAGCTGGCGGTGGTCATGATCCAGATGACGATCAGGCAACCGCCCACCGCGTTGAGCAGGAACGTCAACAGTCCGGTCGGGTTCCACCACTGCAGGCCGACGGAGATAAAGGCGAAGATCATCGACAGGATGACCGCGTTGATGGGGACGTTCTCCCGGTTGGTCACCTTAAAGATCCGCGGGGCGTCGCCTTCCCGGGCCAGGTCGTGGACCAGCCGGGAGGTGCCGTAAATCTGGGCGTTGAAGGCGCTCAACAGCGCCAGGACGATGACGGCCTCCATGAAGCCGACCACGCCGGGCAGATTCGCCAGAGAGAGCACCTGAGTGAACGGGGACTCCGCGGCGGTGGAGGCGTCCTGGATCTGGTCGTAGGGCACCAGCATGATGATCACCAGCACCGAACCCAGGTAGAAGACGATGATGCGGAAGATCACCGAACGCACGGCGGTGCCGATGGCCTGAGACGGGTTGTCGGACTCGGCCGCCGCGATGGTCACCAACTCGATGCCGCCGAAGGCGAAGGCCACGGCCAGCAGCCCGGCGGCGACGCCGGGCAGCCCGTTCGGGGCGAATTCGACCTCGCTGACGTTGCTGAACAGGATGGGCTCGCTGCCCGGCAGCAGGCCGAAGAACAGCAGCACGCCGACGATCAGGAAACCGATGATGACGGCGACCTTGATGAAGGAGAACCAGAACTCGAACTCGCCGAACCCGCGGACCTTGGCGAAGTTGACGAACGCGAAGAAGACCACGGCCACCAACGCCGGGATCCACGGATCCACCCCGAACCAGGAGCCCATGATGGCGGCGGCGCCCGTCATCTCCGCGCCCATGACCATGACCAGCATGAACCAGTACAGCCAGCCGAGGACGAAACCCGCCCAGTGTCCGAAAGCCTGGCGCCCGTAGGTGGAGAAGGAACCCGACGAGGGGCGGGCCGAGGCCATCTCACCGAGCATCTGCATCACGAGGACGACGATGGCGCCCGCCACGATGTAGGCGAGCAGGACGGCGGGCCCGGCGGCGCGGATGCCCACGCCGGTCCCGAGGAACAGGCCGGCGCCGATGGCGGAGCCCAGTCCCATCATGGTCAAATGCCGGGTTTTAAGGCCGCTCCCGAGGCTGGTATTCGTGCTCATGAGGGGAAATCTTATCGGGTGACCTGAAACTCAGTGTAAAGGGGCGGGTTTCAGAATCAGCGGAGGTTGTCCCACCGGACCACCGGGACGGAGTGGGCCGGGGACATCCCCACGGTCCATCCGGAGCGCCCGTCCAAGGTGGAGCCGCGGACGTGCTGGTCCA
>CALZCR010000062.1 GCA_945631445.1 uncultured Corynebacterium sp.
ATGGAGGTGCGCAGCACGTTGTCGGTGGATTGCTTGAGCAGCTGCGTGCCCACGGCGGTGGAGCCGGTGAAGGAGAGTTTGCGCAGGCGGGGATCGGCCAGCAGCGGCTCGGAGATCGCGGACGCCGAGGTGGAGGTGACCACGTTGAGCACGCCCGCGGGCAGGCCGGCGTCGAGCATCGTCTGGGCGAAGTAATGCGCGGTCAGCGGCGTGAGTTTGGCGGGTTTGAGCACCATCGTGCAGCCGGCGGCAATCGCCGGGGCGACTTTGCGGGTGGCCATGGCCAGGGGGAAGTTCCACGGGGTGATCAGCAGGCAGGGGCCGACGGGTTTGCGGGCGGTGAGCATCCGCAGGGTGCCTTCGGGAACCTGGGTGTGGCGGCCGTATTGGCGGGTGGTTTCTTCGGAGAACCAGCGCAGGAACTCGGCGCCGTAGGTGACTTCGCCGCGGGACTCGGCGAGCGGTTTGCCCATCTCCAGGGTCATCAGCGTGGCGAAGTCCTCGGTGCGTTCGATGACCAGGTCGAAGGCGCGGCGCAGGATTTCGGCGCGCTCGCGCGGGGCGGTGCGCGCCCATTCTGACTGGGCGGCTACGGCGGCGTCGAGGGCCGCGACGGCGTCCGCGGAGGTGGCGGAGGCGACGGTGGCGATCTTCTCGCCGGTGGCCGGGTTGTCCACCGTGAGCGTCTCACCGGTGGAGCCGGGGCGCCACGCGCCGTCGATGAGCAGATCGGTGGGTACCTTGGCCAGCAGTTCCTGCACGGTGGGCGTCATGGGCGTTCCTCCCGGAGATTCGTGGATCATGTGCCCGCCCCAGCGTAGGCGCAGACCCCGCACCCCGTTTTTCCCTGGGGATTATCAAACTAAAGTTGTAGGATGAGGGCATGTTGAAGCCGTTTCTCCTCGCCCTGGGTGTGCTCAGCACCGTCCTCGGAGCCGTGGGAGTCGTGCTGCCTGTCCTGCCGACGACGCCGTTTCTGCTGCTCGCCGTATTTTGCTTCGCCCGCAGCTCGCAGCGGCTGCACCACTACCTGCTCAACCACCGGGTGCTGGGCACCTACATCTACAACTATTACCACCAGGCGATGACGCCGACGCACAAGGCGCGGACCTTGGCGACGCTGTGGTTCGGCATCATCGTCTCGTGCCTGATCATCGGCCGGCCCTTCGCCTGGGTGCTGCTGCCGGTCATCGCCACGCTGGTCTCGATCCACCTCCTGCGGCTGCGACCGCGCCCGGAGAACTCGCCCACCCGACTGCGCGAGCACGACTCCGAGCACACCCCGCAGCCCGCCGGCGGAGAGCCCTCGGCGCCCGCTCAGCGCGCCTGAACCGTCGACGAGCGAGATCTTCCACCGGCCGCCGGAATAGCCGGTAGCCTCAGTCCCCATGAGCGATTCTTCCCCGCAGCGGCGGGTGTACAACGCCGACCGCAAACAGGCCCTGCGCCACCTCGACCAGGCGATCGCCGAGGGCCGACTGGACATCCAGGACTACGAAGAATTCTCCGGCGTCATCGCCTACGCCGAGGACATGGGTGAGCTTGAGGACGTCGTCCGGCGCATCCAGTCCTTGTCGACGACCGGGGTCCCCGCCCCGCAGACGTATTCCCCGGCCCCGGCGCACATCCAGCCGGAGGAGAAGACCGCGTGGCTCGCCAACATCGAGCGCACCGGCGTCTGGACCGTCGCCGACGGGTCGAAATACACCGTCAACCTGGGCACGCTCTTTTTGGACATGCGTCAGGCCACGTCCTCAGCCCCGGTGGTGCGCATCAACGTCCACGTGCTCCTCGGCAGCGCGCGCATCGTGGTCAGTCCCGGGGTCATCGTCGAATCCGAGGCGGAGCTGGTCATGAGCGACAGCCCGAAAATCAACGTCGATCCGCCCGCCCCCGGCGCCGCCCGGATCATCGTCACCGGCCGCATCATCCTGGGTGATCTCAAAGTCGTCTCCCGGGAGGCGGGGCAGCGGCTGCCGCTGGGGTTCAAGAACCTCTGACCCCACCCCGGAGCTGGGAGGCCGGATGGCGCTCTCCCCACCCCGTCCCACCGCCATGTGCTGAAAAACGTTTGATGAAAGACCGAGTGCCCGCCCTCCCTGGGGAGGGTGGACACTCGGTCTTTCATCACCCAGCTTTCACCCACTGCTGATACCGCCACCCGTAGACAAAACCGAGTGCCCCCGGACATCTCCGGGGGCACTCGGTTCAGGCGCGAGGCGCGCAGCAGTAAGAGGCGGCCGCTACGCCTTCGTGGAGCCGCCGACAGGGCCGTCGGCCGGCCCCTCCGGTGCATCGCCGGCGTAGGGATCGACCTCCTGGATGACGTTCATGGAGCTGACCAGGCGGGAATCATCGTAGTGCTCGGCGCGCTTTTCGATCTTGCCGGCGGCGAACTTGTTGACGATCAGCGCGATCGCGTTGTCGCCCGCGACGTTGGCGGCGGTGCCGAAGGAGTCGATCGCGATGTAGGCGGCGATCATCAGGGCGATCATGTCGGCGTCGAAACCGAGCATGGAGCCCAGCAGACCGGTGGCGGCCATGATCGCGCCGCCGGGCACGCCGGGGGCGGCGACCATGGTCACGCCCAGCATGAGTAAAAAGCCCACGGCCAGGCCGAAGGAGACCTCGATGTCGGCCATGTAGGTGATGGCGAAGGCGTAGAGGGTGATCTTGATCATCGAGCCCGACAGGTGCGTCGACGCGCCCAGCGGGATGACGAAGCCGGCGACGTTTTCGTCGAGTTTGTTGCGCATCGCCGACTGGTACGAGATCGGGATCGACGCCGCCGAGGACGAGGTGCCCAGGGCGGTGAAGTAGGCGGGCAGCACGTTCTTGAACGCCACCAGCGGGTTCTTGCCGGCGACGGCGCCGGCGATGAGGTACTGCAGGGCGAGGTAGACCAGCGTCATCACGATCGAGAGCACCAGCACCTTGCCGAAGGCCACGAGCGTGTCGCCCAGGTTGCCGTTCATGCCCAGGTTCAGGAACATGCCGAAGATGAACAGCGGCAGCAGCGGGATGACGAAGGCGGTGATCACCTTCATCACCACCCGCTCCAGGTCCAGGGAGAGGCTGTACATGGTGTCGGATTTGACCACGGTCATGGCCAGGCCCACGCAAAACGCCAGCAACAGGGCGGTCATGATCTCAAATGGCGGGGGCATCTCAATGGTGAAGTACGACGTCAGCGCGCCCTCGTCGATGTCGGAGACGCCGGTGTCGAGGCTCTGCCCGCCCAGCAGGGACGGGTACAGGCCCCGGGCGACGGCGTAGGCCAGCAACCCGGCCAGGATCGTGGAGCCGTAGGCCAGGCCGATGGTGACGCCGAGCCATTTGCCGGCGCCGCGCCCCAGTCCCGCGATGGCCGGGGTGATCAGGGCGAAGATCAAGACGGGGACGAAGAAGTTCAGGAAGTTGCCGAACAGCTCGTTGAAGGTGATGAAAATCCGGGCCAGCCATTCCGGGAAGAAGAAGCTGCAGATGATGCCCAGGATGATCGCCACGATGATCCGGAACAACAGTGACGAAGCAATGCGCTTGAAGGCCATGGTCGGTACATTCTTTCTAGGTCCTGCCCGGTCAGCGCGACATCGTGTGCTTATCGACGCCCACGCGCACCCCGCTGCCCGGAACAGACCCCGGGCATGCGGCGACGTGTGCTGGTCAGGCGAAAGGCGTTACCAATCTAAAACTACTAGATGACCTGATCAACCACGGCATCTTGGTGGGGCAATTCACGCTGGCGCTCAGCTGCACCGCGCCGGTGGCGCCTGCGGCAGGCGCCGCGCCAGCCCGTCGGCGATCCGGGTGGCCATCGCCTGGGCGTCGGCGTACGTGCCGGAGGCCGGGTCCGCGGTCAGCGCGACGGCCACGTCTCCGGACGGCCCGGCGGCCAGCCCCAATTGCCGTACGGTGTAGTTTCCCTGCGGGTCAGGGCCCCAACCGCCTTTGAAACGGGCGGCGGGGAGACGGCCGATCCCGTAGGCCTGTTCCGGGACGATCTGCCCCATGGAGGCGAGCACGTCCTGCGCGCCGGCGATGCACGGCAGGTGCGCGGCAAAACGCGCCTGCTCACTCGGCGACCAGCCCGTCTGGCCGAACGTGGAGAACTCGGGCCGCAGCGCCGCCGTGTTGACCTGGACGTCCGCGCCGCCTTCCGCGAGCACGGCGTCGACCGCGCCCGGCGGCAGGACAGACCAGAGGCGCTGGGCGGCGTCGTTGTCCGAGTACTGGATGGCCGCCGCCGCATCCGGGGAGAGCGAGGGATCTTGTCGTAGCGCGGCGATCGCGATGGGCACCTTGATCGTCGACCACGCCGGGTACGCTCCGTCGTCGCCGCCGACGAGCTCCGCGCGGCCATCGGAGACCGCCACACCCGCGGACCCGCCGTAGACGGCCACGACGTCATCGATGATCGGCTGCAGATCGACCGGCTGGGCAGGAGCAGGGACGGTCTCTTCGGAGGGGGAGGACGGCGCCGTCGGGGAGGCGGCCACGGGCGGGGCCTCAGGTGACTGAGTCTCCCGCGGGACCTCGGGCGCAGGGGAGCAGCCGGTCAGCAGCACCACCGCGACGACGGCGCACAGGCGGCGCATCATGCCACGTAGACGACGGCGTTGTTGCCGCCGGTGCAGGCGATGTAGGAGCCGTTGTCATTGCACCGCATCGAATAGCTCGCGCCCGTGACCGGGCTATAGGCGGTGACTGTGGCGGTCAGCTCCCCGGTGCTGTCGTAGTTGGCGCGCCAGGCCTGGGCGACGGCCTCTGCAAACGGGGCGCTGGTGACGCTGGAGCCGGTGTAGACGTTGCGGAAACTTCCCGCGGGCGCCCCGTTCAAGGCTTCGGAGCTGACCGCCGCCGCGCCGGCCGGCAACTGCGGCGAGGTCGGGCGCCCCGGTTCCTCGGCTTCTGGTTCAGACTGCCCGGGGTCCCCTTCCGGTGGGTCGACGAACTCCGTGACGGTCTGCACGACAGTCGACCGGGCGGCACCCGACGTGCTGCGCGAGGAGCTGAAGAAAAAGACCGCGGCGGCCACGACGACCGCCACCACTACCAGAGCAATGAGCGCGCCTACCAGCGCTTTCTTGCCCGCGGTAGATTTTCGGGGCGGTTCAGTGGCAGGGGCAGAAGGATTCGGGGGCGGCCCCCAGGACGGCTGCCCCGGGGGTCCCTGGGGCTGCTCGGGGTGAGGACGGTGATTTTCGGGCATGCTGGGGCCCTCCGGCTGTGGGCGAGTGAGTTACGCAAATCTTGACATACCCTGGCAGGAAGTTGGGGCGATCACCCCGAAAGCGGGGAGCGTCGAGAAACTGGCGGGAAAATCGGGACCGGGCCGGGGCCGACGACGGCGGCCCACAGAATTGCCTGGTGTGGGCCCTCCGACTCTAAAGTAAGCAGACATGACGACAATCCTCGGAACCGTGTTGCTCATCCTCGCGATCGCGCTGTTGGTCATTGGCGTCCTCGCCTGGCGCAGGAAGCTGCCCGGCAACCCGGTCATCGGCATCCGCGTGGCCGAGGTGCGCAAGTCGAAGGAGATCTGGGAGGCGGCGCACCAGGTCGCCGGCCCGCTCTGGCTGGTGGGCGGCGTGGCCTTGGTGTTCGGTGGCTTAGTCGCCTTCCGTGCGGAGGGGTGGATGTGGCTGTTGCCGGCGCTCACCGTGATCGTGGCGCTCGCCGCCGTGGGCGCGGGCGCCAACATCGGCGCCCGCCGGGCCGCGGCCATCGACGTGGCCCAGAAGTACGAAGAAGAGCACGCCCCGACCCCGGCCGCGCCCGCACCGAAGGTGGACATGGAGGCGTTGCGCCGCGCGGCGGACGCCGCCGACGACAAAAATCTCGGGGACGACAAGTAGCGGCGGCGCGGCGACACGGAGAAATTCATTCGCGTGGTGGCATACCTTCGCCCACCCGTTTTCTGGAGGATCCGCCATGCTGATCACCGACGTCACCGAAGGCGTGCATCTGATCCAGCACGCCAACGTCAACTGCTGGTTGCTCGAAGACGACGACGGGCTCACCCTCGTCGACGCCGGACTGCCACGCACCCGCCCCCATTTGGAAAAGGCCGTGGCCACCTTGGGCCACCAGATGTCCGACATCCGGGCGCTGGTGCTGACCCACGCCCATTTCGACCACGTGGGCATGGCCCGCGGGCTCCAAAAAGACCTGCACTTATCGGTCTATGCGCATCCAGAGGAACATGAACTGGCCGCCCACCCCTATCAATACGCACACGAGAGCCCCATCCTGAAATATCCCCTGCGGTATCCGAAGGCGCTGGGGACAGTGGGGCCGATGGCCCTGGCCGGGGCTTTGTTCGTGAAGGGGATCGAGGACGTCGGCTCCTTCGCCGTCGGCGACGTCCTGGAAGTCCCGGGCAGGCCGCAGGTCATCGCCACCCCGGGGCACACCTTCGGGCACGTCGCCCTGCACCTTCCGGAGCGCGACGCCGTGATCACCGGTGACGCGCTGGTGACCCTGGACCCTTACACAGCGCTGGTCGGGCCGCGCCTGGTGGCCGGGGCGGCGACAGCCGACGGGAACCAAGCCGCGGCGTCGTTGGACGCGATCGCCGAGACGGGCGCGCAACACGTGCTGCCGGGCCACGGCAACCCGTGGGACAGGGGAGTGGTCCGCGCCGCCGACGCCGCCCGCCGCAACGGGATGAAGTGACCCCCTTCACCCCCTGCCCTGTTGCGGGTTCCGCCTTGTGGGACTAAAATCTCATTTTGTGAGCAACATGAACGTGAATCTTCACTGGTGGTGGCGCCCTTAACCGGCGAGCCACCCACGTTGCATCCCCATATCTAACGACCAGGCCCGCCAGCTTCGATCACCGAAGCCTCGCGGGCCTTACTTCCGGTCCACCCCCTGGCAGCGCAGTAGCCTGGAGAGGAAGCGAGAGCGGCGAGTCGGAGCACACCGGCAGGCACCACCTCGACACTCTGAAAGGCCTCACGAGCAGCCATGAGCACATTGATCCGCAGGGGGCACGCATGAACGCGACGTTTGCCCCGGAAGTTTTCACGCGCCCCGTGCGCTACCACGCCGACGCCTCGAGCCTCTTCGCCCACGTGGGCGGGACCGCCGCCACCGATTCCGTGCTCTTCGAGTCCGCGGACATCACCACCCGCAGCGGCCTGACTTCTGTCGCGGTGCTGGCGTCCTCCCTGCGGTTGACCTGCGCCGGCGACCAGGTCCGCGTCGATAAGCTCAGCCCCTCCGGGGAAGTCCTGGCCGAGCGCCTGCGCGGCCAGCTCAACGAGTATCTGACCGGCGAGAACGCCTACGTCTTCCCGCCCTCCGAGGCCCTCGACGAGCGCGCCCGGCTCACGGCCGTCTCTTCCGTGGAGGTGTTGCGCGCGCTGACCCGCGACGCCGGCTACACCGACGAGACCGAGACCTTGCCTATGCTCGCCGGCGGCATGGCCTTCGACTTCCTCGAGACCTTCGAAGACCTGCCCGCCGTCGAACCCAGCGCGAACACCTACCCGGACTACCAGTTCGTGCTCGCTGAGATCGTGCTGACCATGAACCACGAGGAGCAGACCGGCACGCTCTCCGCCGTCGACGCCACCGGCGACCCGGCGGCGCTGACCGCCCGGCTCGACGAGCTCACCGCACTTATCGACGCCGCCGACTTAAGCGACGCCCACGCCTACGAAGCCACCCCGCACGACGGCGACACCCTGACCGTCGAGGCCGACATCCCCGACGAGGAATACCGCGCCCAGGTCACGCGTCTGAAAGAACACATCCACAACGGCGACATCTACCAGGTCGTCCCGGCGCGGACCTTCACCGCGCCCTGCCCGGACGCCTTCGCCGCCTACCGGCAGCTGCGGGAGACCAACCCCAGCCCGTACATGTTCTACGCCCGCGGCCTGGACATCGACG
>CALZCR010000063.1 GCA_945631445.1 uncultured Corynebacterium sp.
ACCCGGAAGCCATGGCCGGCGACCCGATCGACGCCATGAACTGGGTCAACATGATCATGCTCGCAGTCTTGGGCCAGTTCATCGCCTGGACCTTCGTCCAGATCGGCTCCTCCAACATGGACGCCACCCTCTCCGGCGGCCTGCTGCTGCTGTCCCCGGTCTCCACGATCTTCATCGCCGCCATCATCTACGGCGAGATCCCGACCATCCTGCAGGTCCTCGGTGTGGTCCTGGTCCTGGGCGCGGTGGGATACCAGAACGGAGTGCACAAGCTCTTTATCAAGGGCAAGGACGTCAAGCCGGCGGGGCTGGAAAAGCAACACTCGGACAGTTACCGGGAAGGAAACTTCGCGGAGGCCGGTACAGCCGGCACCGAGGCCCGCACCACTCGAGAAGAGTAACTGAAGGCTCCTGACTTCCATCGGATGAATCACACGCCGCGCCATTTGGACGCGGCGTGTTCCGCTTTCCCTCTCCCCGCAACCGGCGGGGAGGGGGTGGCCATGGCGGGCATGTCGGCCTTAAAGAAGGCATACTGACAGTTAACGCGCTGCACGTGGAGGCGCGACCTGTGCACTGAACGCACCAACACGCATACGTGACGGAGGAATATAGATATGCCTATCGCAACTCCCGAGGTCTACAACGAGATGCTCGACCGCGCCAAGGAAGGCGGCTACGCCTACCCCGCGATCAACTGCACCTCGTCTGAGACGATCAACGCCGCTCTGAAGGGCTTCGCCGAGGCTGAGTCCGACGGCATCATCCAGTTCTCCACTGGTGGCTCCGAGTTCGGCTCTGGCCTGGGGGTGAAGAACATGGTCGCCGGAGCGACCGCCCTGGCTGCCTTCGCTCACGAAGCGGCAAAGCACTACGGCATCAACGTCGCACTGCACACCGACCATTGCCAGAAGGAAAAGCTGGACACCTTCGTGCGTCCGCTGCTCGAGATCTCCCAGGAGCGCGTCAACGCCGGCCAGCTGCCGCTGTTCCAGTCCCACATGTGGGACGGTTCCGCCGTCGAGCTGGAGGAGAACCTGGAGATCGCACAGGAACTGCTGGCGAAGTCCACGGCGGCGAACATCATCCTCGAGGTCGAGATCGGCGTCGTCGGCGGCGAAGAAGACGGCGTGACCGGCGAGATGGGTGACAAAATGTACACCACCCCGGAGGACTTCGAGAAGACCGTCGACGCTTTGGGCCTAGGCGAGAAGGGGCGCTACCTGCTGGCCGCCACCTTCGGCAACGTCCACGGCGTATACAAGCCGGGCAACGTCAAGCTGCGCCCGGAGATCCTGCGCCAGGGCCAGGACGTCGCTGTCAAGAAGGCTGGCCTGGAGGCCGGCGCCAAGCCGTTCGACCTGGTCTTCCACGGTGGCTCCGGCTCGTCCGTCGAGGACATCGAAGAGGCGCTGTCCTATGGCGTGATCAAGATGAACGTCGACACCGACACCCAGTATGCCTTCAGCCGCCCGATCGTCAGCCACATGTTCGAAAACTACGACGGTGTGCTCAAGATCGACGGAGAGGTCGGCGACAAGAAGGTCTACGACCCGCGCAGCTACCTCAAGAAGGCTGAGCAGTCCATGGCCGAGCGCGTCATCGAGTCCTGCCAGGACCTGCACTCCGTGGGCAAGTCCGTCTCCAAGTAGGACCGCACCCCGCGTCACTCCCCGTCCGCCCGTTCTGCGGCGACGGGGAGTTTTTCTGTGTGGTGTGGCGCGGCCCCCGCGGGGCGATAAGCTCAGAGCATGGCAAAACAACGCATGGGCACGAGGGAGAGGCTCAAGGTCATCGACCAATCCCTGCAGGCGCGGTCGCGCCGCCTGCGGACACGCGCCATCTCCATCCTTCAAATCACCATCGCGGCGGGCGTGGCCTATTGGGCCGCGCAGCAGTTGCTGGGCCACGAGATGCCGTTCTTCGCCCCCATCACGGTGGTCATCATTCTCGGCCTGTCGGGCGTCGACCGCATCAAGCGGGCGCTGGACATGTCGCTGGGAAGTGTCCTCGGCGTACTGGTCGGAGACTTGCTGTCTCTGTGGCTGGGACCGGGCGCTTGGCAGTTAGCCATCATCGTGGCGGTGTCGCTGACGCTGGCGTCGTTCGTCACCACTTCCCAGCTGGTCAACAATCAGGTCGCCATCGGCGCGATCCTGATCTCCACGATCATGCCGACCGGTGCGGAGACGACCGGGCTGGACCGCACCATGGACGCCGTCGTGGGCTCTCTCATCGGCTTGTTGGCGGTGGCGCTGATCCCGTCGGCGCCGCTGCGCCGGGGCCGAGCGCAGGCGGCGAAGGTGTTGGAGATGGCTTCGTCGGTGTTGGACGACATCTCTGCCGGCCTGCGCGAGCGCGACGTGAAAAAGATCGATGAGGCGTTGACCGCCGCCCGCGGTTCGCAGGACAGCATCAACGCCATGGAGACCGCGGCGCGTTCGGGGCTGGAGACGTCCCGGTTGTCGCCGATTTTATGGAGTGCGCGCAGGCACGTGCGCCACTTCGAACGGGCGGTTCACCCGGTGGACAACATGGTCCGTAACGCGCGGGTGTTGGCTCGGCGGGCGTTGGTGCTCACGGAGGACCGGGACGAGGTCAGCGAAACGCAGCTGGAGATCCTCGATGAATTGGCTGACGTGTCTTTGGCTTTGAGCGACGTGTTCGAGGGCAAGGATGAGGCGGAGGAGGCGTTGCAGATTCCGGAGTTGGTCAACCGTCTGCGGGCGCTGGGCGCGAAGGCGGGCATGGACGTCGTGGACGACAAGTCGGTGCTGTCCGCTTATGTGATTTTGGCGCAGTCGCGCTCGATCATCTCGGATCTGCTGGAAGTCTGCGGCATGTCGCGGGAGTCTGCGGTGTCGGTGCTGTCTCCGACCTCGGAGACCCCGGCGTATCCGCCGGAAGTCTGGGAGGACGAGGCTTAGCGGACGCGAATGAACCCCGGCTGTTCCGAAAGGGAACTGCCGGGGTTCATGGCGTCAGGACTGGTTCAGGCGCGGGGTTCGCGGCACTTAGCGCTGGTCGCGGCGACGGGCGGCGTCTTCATCGACGATGCCGTCGGCCTCGATGCGCTCCTTGGCCACGTCCTCGGAGACGGTCTCGGTGTCGCGGACGGTGTCCTTTTCCAGGCTGACCTTCTCGACCGGGACGGTTTCCTTGGTGACGTTGACGCGCTCCTCGCTGAGGGTGACGGAGGCTTCGTCCTCGCCGAGGTCGGCGTTGCGGACGGCGGCGGCGTCCTCCGCGGTCAGCGGGGTGCGCTCGATGTGGACCTCTTCGCGCTCGACCGGGACCTCGACGGTCTCGGTGTCGTGGACGACGTACTTGCGCAGACGGGCCTCACCGGTGTTGACGCGCTCCTTGTCGACGTTCAGGCGCTCCTCGGAGCGGACGATGCCGTCGTTCTCGGTGACGGCGACGCGCTCTGCGTCCGTCTTCGGGGCGACGCCAGGTGCGACGCCTGCTGCTCCGGTGTTGGGGCGGTTGACGTCGGCGACGTCCTGGTCTGCGCCACCGCCGACGCCAGCGGTGCGTGGCTGGTCGGTCACACCGGTGCGGCCACGGTGGTCCGGCTCGTAGGTGGTGACGTTTTCGGTCGCGTCCAGGCCGTAGTGGGCGTAGAGGGACTGCTGCTCGTCGGTGGAGAGGTGGGCCTCGTCCTCCAGGTTCGGAGCGTCCTTGATGCGGTCCTTGTTGAAGGCCAGGCGCAGGTCCTCACCGGCCAGGGAGTGGCCGCGCAGCGGGACGAGGGAGGAGTTCATGCCGAACAGGCCGTGGTTAACCTCAACGAAATCCGGCTGGCCGGTGGTGTCGTTGATGTAGACCTCCTTGACGTTGCCCAGCTTGTCGCCGTCGACGTCGTAAGCGGTGGCGTCGAGCAGTTCGCGGATCTGACGGTTGGTAGCCATGTGATGTTCCTCCAGTGAAAGTTGTTTTTCGTGCGGTATCTAAATTTCTGTGGTGTGAAGCGCTATCGGTGTGCCTCATCGACCAACACCATCCACGTTAAGAACGTTCGCTGAAGATTGCTTGGACGGTTGTTCAAGAAAGTATGGGCGCCGATCTGGTCCTTGAAATGTGGCGGACATGCGCCTAACCCACGTCAATTGCAGGGCACGGGCGCCAAAAGGGGTGGATACGCAGCCCCGATTTGGAATTTCGACCAACCCTGGGTAGGGGCAAAAGTGACATCCCGGCGCCCAGAAAGATTGGAGATTCCTCAAAGTCACATCACAGGTAAGTAAAGATTTGTCAATGGTGATCTTCGTCACACTCTATATTCTGACGGACTGGAGGTCCCGCAGGTGTCGATAGAAGGTCACTCGCGTGACCGGGCGCTTGCCGCGCACCCCGTCCACGGTGACGGCGACGTCGGCGCCACCGCTTTGCACCGCCCGTCCGCGCAGCACGGAGTCGGGGTCGACCCCGCCGGGCTCCAGCGGCGCCTGCTCCACCAGCCACGCCAGGCCCTTTGTCTCTGACCAGGCCTGCACTTGCACCGGTGGCATCGAGCCAGCCATTCTTTTGCCGATCCAGCCACGCAGGCCGCGGCCGCCGCGCTGGTCCTCCGGCACCGTCGCCGGGGTGGTCATGCGCACCGCGGCGATGCCGGGGGCGTCGGCGGTGGGCACCAGGCGGGCGCCGAACTGGCCGTAGAAACGAGCCTCTTCCTGCCGGCTTTCGGCGAAGACCAGGGTGTCGTCGTCGACGACGATCTCGCCGACGAAGGAACGGTCGTCCCAGGCGGTGATCGTCGCGGAACCGGCGACCACCAGGCCCGCGTCGTTGCGGATCGTCGGCATGGGACGGACCGAACCGGCCGCCGCCAGCCGGAACGCGGCCTCCGAGGATGCGGGCAAGGACCAGGTCGTGGCGGCGGGGGAGCCGGGCGTGGTCGGAACATAACCGACGGTCACCCACAGGTAGTCGGCGCGCATCATGCGGGTGAGCACCGCGGACAAGGCGGCGTCGGAGCCGACCACCACCACCCGCAGCTGCTCTTCGGGCCGCTGCGGCGCGAACCTGGGCTCGCGCAGGTGTTCGACGTCGGGCTGCGCCGAGATCTCGTCGAGGGACGGCGTTGGGTCGACGGGCAGGGCCTCGGCGGCGGCCTCGTCCAGAACCCGCAGCTCCTTCCGGATAGGCACGGCAGAGACGTCGACGGTCTCAAGCTGGCGGACGTCGATGAGCTCACGAAGCACGGACACGTCGGGGACCTGGAACTCCGGGGCCCCGCACCGCATGACGATAAGGCGCATGAAACAGGATTCTAGTCCCCGAGCGGGTAGGATTAATCAATGTCCTAACGTCCGTCGATCCGTGCCGGGTCCGGACAAACCCAAGAACCGGGAAAGACTGAGACAAGCACATGGCTGCAATCGTGATCGTGGGCGCCCAATGGGGCGACGAAGGCAAGGGCAAGGCCACCGACATCCTCGGCGGACGCGTCGACTACGTGGTCAAGCCGAACGGCGGCAACAACGCCGGGCACACCGTCGTCGTCGGCGGTGAAAAGTACGAGCTCAAGCTCCTGCCCGCGGGAATCCTCTCCGAGAACGCCATCCCGGTGCTGGGCAACGGCGTGGTGGTCAACCTGGAGGCCCTCTTCGAGGAGATCGATGGGCTCGAAGCCCGCGGCGCGGACACGTCGCGTCTGCGCATCTCCGCCAACGCCCACCTGGTCGCCCCCTATCACCAGGTGCTCGACCGGGTGCAGGAACGCTTCTTGGGCAAGCGCGCCATCGGCACCACCGGCCGCGGCATCGGCCCGACCTACGCGGACAAGATCGGCCGCGTCGGCATCCGCGTGCAGGACGTCTTCGACGAGTCCATCCTGCGCCAGAAGATCGAATCCGCCCTCGACGTCAAGAACCAGATGCTGGTCAAGATGTACAACCGCAAGGCGATCGACCCGGAAGAGATCGTCCAGTACTTCCTGGGCTACCGCGACCGCCTCGAGCCGATGGTCATCGACTCCGAGCAGGTGCTCAACCGGGCCCTGGACGAGGGCAAGCACGTGCTCATGGAGGGTGGCCAGGCCACCATGCTCGACGTGGACCACGGCACCTACCCGTTCGTGACGTCCTCGAACCCGACCGCCGGCGGCGCTTGCGTCGGCGCCGGCGTCGGCCCCACGCGCATCACCTCCGCGCTGGGCATCATCAAGGCCTACACCACCCGCGTCGGCGCGGGCCCGTTCCCGACCGAACTCTTCGACAAGTGGGGCGAGTACCTGCAGGAGGTCGGCGGAGAGGTCGGGGTCAACACCGGACGCAAGCGCCGCTGCGGCTGGTACGACTCGGTCATCGCCCGCTACGCCTCCCGCGTCAACGGCTTCACCGACTACTTCCTGACCAAGCTGGACGTGCTCACCGGCATCGGCGAGATCCCGATCTGCGTGGCCTACGAGGTCGACGGCGAGCGTTTCGACGAGATGCCGCTGACCCAGTCCCAGGTCCACCACGCCACCCCGATCTACGAGACGATGCCGGCCTGGGACGAAGACATCACCGGCGTCACTGAGTTCGACGACCTGCCGCAGAAGGCCCAGGACTACGTCCTGCGTCTCGAAGAGCTCTCCGGGTGCCGGATCTCCTACATCGGCGTCGGCCCGGGCCGCGACCAGACCATCGTGCGCCACGACGTGCTGGAGGACTAAATGACGGAGCCGGACGACGCCGCCCCGCAGCCGATTTCCCGACTGGGCACGCCCATGAGCGGCAACGCCACCAAGGTGTTGCTGCTCGGCAGCGGAGAGATCGGCCGGGAGTTGACCATCTCCTTTCAGCGCCTGGGGCTGGAGGTGCACGCCGTCGACCGGTACCCGAACGCCCCGGCCCACCAGGTGGCCCAGTTCGCGCACGTCGCGGACGTGCGCGACTCGGAGCAGGTCCTCGGCCTGGTGCAACGACTGCGACCGGATTACGTGGTGCCCGAGATCGAGGCCGTCGCCGCCGACGCGTTGGCCGAGGTGGAGGCACGTGGCAGCGCCGAAGTCATCCCCGTCGCGGACGCCTGCGGGCTGACCGGCGGGCGCCAGGCGATCCGGACGAAGGCGCACCAGGAACTCGGCTTGCCGACGACCGCCTACCGCTTCGCCACCGACCGCGAGGAATTCGCGGCGGCGTTCGAGGAGCTCGGCTACCCGTGCGTGGTCAAGCCGGAGTCGGCGACCTCCGGCCGCGGCCACAGCACCGTGCATGGGCCGGAGGACGTCGACGACGCCTGGCGCCACGCGCAGCGCGTGCCGGCCCCCGGCCCCGTGACCGTCGAGCGCTTCGTCGACTTCGACTACGAGGTCACCATCATCGCGGTGCGCTCCATCGACCCCGCCACCGGGGAGTTGGCCACCTGGTTCTGTGAACCGATCGGGCACCGGCACGAAAGCGGCGACCTGGTTGAATGCTGGCAGCCGATGCAGATGAGCCAGCGGGCGATGGACAACGCCCGCTCCGTCGCCGCCCGCATCACCAACGCCTTGGGCGGGCGCGGGGTCTTCGGCGTCGAACTGTTCGTCGCCGGCGACGACGTGTACTTCTCCTCGGTGACCCCGCGCCCGCACGACACCGGGTTCGTCACCCTGCAGTCCCAGCGCTTCTCCCAGTTCGACCTGCACGCCCGCGCCATCTTGGGCCTGCCGATCGACGTCACGCTCACCACCCCGGGCGCTTCCGTGGTGCTGCACGCCGACGCCGCGTCGCGCACCGTCAGTTACACCGGGCTAGCCGACGCCTTGGCGGTCAGCGAAACCGACGTCACCGTCTTCGCCAAGCCCACCACCTACGAGGGGCGCCGCATGGGGTTGGCGATCTCCACGGGCGAG
>CALZCR010000064.1 GCA_945631445.1 uncultured Corynebacterium sp.
CGGTCATGGATACTCTTCCCGCAGTCAGCGCGGCCCGGATCCGGGCCGTCCTCCAGGACCGCGGACTGGACTTCACGGTCAACGACGTCGACGACACCGGTTTCAGCACCGGCGGCGTCGATTATTGGGTGCTGTTGTCCGGCGAGCCGGCCAGCGTCGTGTCCGTCACCGCGACGGATGCCAGGGTCGTCGCCGCCGAGCGCCTGGACCGGGTGCGTGATTTCATCGACGACTGGCACGCGCACACCCACTGGCCGGTGTGCGCGCCGGCCCGCACGGACGACGGTGGGGTGCGGTTGAGCGCGCACATGAGCGCCGACTGGTCCGTCGGCGTCACTGACGAGCAGCTCATGGACCAGATCGACATGGGCGTGGCCATCATCGCGGCGGCGTTCCGGGAATTCGGCGCCGCCCTCGCCCTCGAGAAAGGGGGACAGGCATGATCCGGTTGCCGGACCTGGACGACGCCCGGGTGCGCGCCGCCGTCGAAGCCATCGGCGCGCCCTGGGCGGAATCACCCACGGGCGGGACCGCCACGTTCTTCCGCTCCGGGTACTTCGTCCCGGCCGCGACCGAGGACAAGCTCATCCTCACCGGTCTGTTGGATCTAGACCTGGAGGCGGAGCTGCGTGACGCCGCGGTCGCCGCCGTGGAGACATGGCACCGCACCCGGTGGTTTCCGAAGGCCACCTGCTCGGAGGTCTCGGTGGAGGACGGCTGCTTCCGTGTCCTGGTCGAGACGACCGCCTACTACGAGCACGGCGTCAGCGACGAGCAACTGCAGTCGCAGCTACGGTCGTTCATCACGGCCGCAGAGGAGTTGGCGCACGAGATGACCCGGGCCTTGGGCGTGACGCCGGACTGGTGATCAGCGGCGGGCGGCGACGATCGCGGAGAGCTTGCCCGCCGACAGCATCATCGGCTGATGCGCGACGCCGGAGTCGTCGTAGCGCTCGCCCGTCGACTCGAAGCCGTACCCGGCGTAGTAATCCACCAGGTCTTCCTGGGCGGACAGGTGCACGTCGCGGCCGGGATAGGTCTCGTACGCCAGACGCTGGGTCTGGAACATCAGCTCTTGGGCGAGCCCGGCGCCGCGGTCAGATTCGGCGACGACGAAACGGCCCAGCTGAGTGACGTCGTGGCCGTCGATGACGTCCGGGTAGAGGCGGGCGGTGCCGACCAGCTGGGTCGGCCCGTCGCCGCGGCGCCACACCAGCACGTGCTTCGTGGTCGGCTCAGCGTCGATGTCGTCGATTTCGGCGTAAGGGGTGGCCTGCTCGTGGACGAAGACGTCCACGCGCAGCTTGTAGAGGCGATGGACTTCCAACGGCGCCATCTCGGACAGGGAACTCACCGAAAAGAATGTGGTCATGCCGCCGAGCTTAACCGCCCCGCGCGTCCGTCGCGCCCGATGCCGGGCGCCGACGGAAACCGGGCGGGGAAGGCACCTAGATGTGGTATTCCGGGCCGGCGTGCTTGACCATGTCGTCCCACTCGACGATCTTCTTGCGCTCGCGGCCTTCGGCCTCGCCGGCGGCGCGCTCAGCGGCATCGAGGCGGTGCCAGCCGTCCCAGGTGGTCACCGCGACGTCGCTCGCCGCCAACCGGTCCAGGATGGCCTGGAGCTCCCGCTTCGGGGCCAAGTCCAGCTTGCCGGCCTCGTGGTCCGCCAGCAGCATCGCCGTGGTGTCCTTGGCGTCGGACTTGGTGTTGCCGATCAGGCCGACCGGGCCGCGCTTGATCCAGCCGGTGGCGTACAGACCCGGGACGGCCTCGCCGCCGGGCTGGTCGAGCACGCGGCCGCCGTCGTTCGGCATGACCGACTCGTCTTCGTCGTAGGGCACGCCCTCGACGCCCTCCGGACGGTAGCCGATGGCGTGGTAGACCTGCTGGGCCTCCCAGGTGGTTTCCGTTCCGGTGCGGGTGACGTTGCCGGTGCCGTCGAGCTCGGTGCGCTCGGTCTTCAGTCCGACGACCTTGCCGTCTTCGCCGAGGATCTCCACCGGGGCCTCGAAGAGGTGGATGTAGATCTTGTGCGGCGCTTCCTTGGGCTCGCGCATGGCGTAGCCCTCCAGGATCTGGCAGACCTGGTCGGTGGCCTTGGCTTCGCGGCGGGCGTTTTCGGAGGCCTCGTCGTAGTCGATGTCGTCCGGGTCCACGATGACCTCGATGGTGGGGGAGTGGTCGAGCTCCTTGAGTTCCTGCGGGGTGAATTTCACCTGCGCCGGGCCGCGGCGGCCGAAGATGTGGACTTCCTTGATGCGGCTGCGGGAGAGGTTCTCGTAGACGTTGTCGGGGATCTCGGTGACACGCAGTTCGTCGGCGGTTTTGGCCAACACGCGGGCGATGTCGAGGGCGACGTTGCCCACGCCGATGACGGCGACCTTCTCGGCGTCCAGGTCCCAGTCGCGGCTGAAGTTCGGGTTGCCGTCGTAGAAGCCGACGAACTCGCCGGCGCCGTGGCTGCCGTCGAGGTCGTGGCCCGGGATCTGGAAGTCGCGGTCGTCGGTGGCGCCGGTGGAGAAGACGATGGCGTCGTAGTACTCGCGCATTTCCTCGACGGTGATGTCCTTGCCCACCTCGATGTTGCCCAGGAAGCGGATCTCCTCCTGCTCGAGGACGCGGTGCAGCGAGTTCACGATGCCCTTGATGCGGGGATGGTCCGGGGCGACGCCGTAGCGGATCAGGCCGAAGGGGGCGGGCATCTTCTCGATGAGGTCGACGCGGACGTCGACGCCCGACTTGACCAGCAGGTCAGAGGCGTAGATGCCGGCCGGGCCAGCGCCGACGACGGCGATGCGGAGGGGAGAAGCCATGGAGTTCACATTCCTTCACAAATGTACGTACAGAGTGGTCTATTGCAGCACTGACTACTCAGTCTACTTATGGACTGGGCGGACACAATCGTCACCCTCAAATTTATGCAATGGCCGTGCTTAAAGGTAATAACCGTCCGCAGGTGCGCTTCATTCCGGCGTAATCCGGCAAAATTCGCTGTGATCTTCCCCGCTTTCAGTTAAGCTAGTCGAGGAAATCACACAGATTGAGCCGAAGCCGGGTAGGGAGACCACCAACGATCCTACGGCCGGTGGCGATAGAAAGGCGTGGCCTATGTCCGACAACCGATCCGTCCTCCTCACCATCGAGGGGCGCAGCTTCGATGGCATTGACCTGGACGGCCTGGCCTCCGGAAACCATCTCCTCCGCGTCGACCTGGGTGAACTGGCGGACCTGGCCGCCGTCATCGACAGTGCCGCAGACCGCTCCGACATCTTTTACGTGGGCACCGGCAACCTCGATTTCGACGCCCGCGCCGCCGCGGCGATCGGCGTCCCGTTGCTGATCACCTACGATCGCAGCGGCCCGCACGTCGAGCGTGCGATCCGCCAGGCCACGGACCTCGGCGCGGTGGTGGCGGAAGCCTGCGACGGACATCGCCTGGCATGGGCGGTCGGCCCGGCGCTTGAAGTCGAGGCTCCGCAAGTGATGAGTCAGGCGGTGTTCGAGCACCGCCTGCTGAACAAGGCGAAACGGATCGGCGCGCACATCGTCCTGCCCGAAGGAGATGACAGCCGTATCCTGCGGGCCGCCCACCGGCTGCTGGCCGACGACATCGCACGGTTGACCATCCTGGGCAACCCGGACCAGGTCAACGTGCGGGCAGAGGAGCTCGGCCTGGACCTGTCCAAGGCGGACATCCTCAACCACCACACCAGCGACCTGGCGGAGCGCTTCGCCCGCACTTTCGCCGAGCTGCGCAAGAAGAAAGGCGTGACCCTGGAGCAGGCCCGGGAGACGATGAAGGACGTCTCCTACTTCGCCACGATGATGGTCCACGAAGGAATCGCCGACGGCATGGTCTCCGGCGCGGTCAACACCACCGCCCACACCATCAAGCCGGCCCTGCAGATCATCAAGACGACCCCGGACGCCTCCGTCGTCTCCTCGATCTTCCTCATGGTCTTCGAAGGCCACCACTGGGCGTTCGGCGACTGCGCCGTCAACATCAACCCCACCGCCGAACAGCTGGGCGAAATCGCCGTCGTCTCCGCGCGGACCGCCTCGCAGTTCGACATTGACCCGCGCGTGGCCATGCTGTCCTACTCCTCCGGCACCTCCGCCTCCGGGCCGGAGGTCGACCGCACGACCACCGCCGTGGAGAAGGCCCGCGAACTCAACCCGGGCCTGCTCGTCGACGGCCCGCTGCAGTTCGACGCCGCCGTGGACCCCGGTGTGGCGGCCAAAAAGATGCCGGACTCCGACGTCGCCGGCCGCGCGACCGTCTTCGTCTTCCCGGACCTCGAATCCGGCAACATCGGCTACAAGGCCGTCCAACGCACCGCCGACGCACTCGCGGTCGGGCCCATCCTGCAGGGGCTGAAGAAACCAGTCAACGACTTGTCCCGCGGCGCCACCGTCCCGGACATCGTCAACACCGTCGCCGTCACCGCGGTCCAGGCCGGGGAAGGGAAGTAAATGAGCTACGCCTTCGTCATCAATTCCGGCTCCTCCTCGATCAAGTTCCAGATCGTCGACCCCGGGGCGGACGCCTCGGAAGCGCCCCTGGTTTCCGGCGTCGTCGAGCAGATCGGCGAGACCAATGGCCGGCTGACCGTCCATTACCAGGGGGAAAAGCATTCCGAGCAACGCCCCATCGCGGATCACACCGCGGGTCTGCACACGGCGATTAAAAGGCTGGAGGCGCTCGGGTGCGGGCCGAGCGACCTCAACCTCGTGGCCGTCGGCCACCGCGTGGTGCACGGCGGCCTGGTCTTCTCCCAGCCGGAGGTGATCAATGACCAGGTCGTCGACATGATCCGCGCACAGATCCCCCTGGCCCCGCTGCATAACCCCGCCAACATCGACGGCATCGAGGTCGCCCGCGAACTGCTGCCGGACATCCCGCACGTGGCCGTCTTCGACACCGGCTTCTTCGCCCACCTGCCGCCGGCCGCCGCCATCTACGCCATCAACAAAGACGTCGCCGGCGACCACCAGATCCGCCGCTACGGCTTTCACGGCACCAGCCACGAATTCGTCTCCGCCCAGGCCGCCGCCATGCTCGACTTGCCCGACGCGGCCGTCAACCAGATCACCCTGCACCTGGGCAACGGCGCCTCCGCCGCGGCCATCAGCGGCGGTGAACCGATCGACACCTCGATGGGGATGACGCCGCTCGCAGGTCTGGTGATGGGCACCCGCACCGGCGACATCGACCCCGGGGTCATCTTCCACCTCTACCGCCACGCCGGGATGAGCATCGACGAGATCGACCAGCTGCTGAACAAGCGCTCCGGCGTCAAGGGCCTCTCCGGGGTCAACGATTTCCGGGAGCTGCGCGCCATGATCCAGGAGGAGGACCAGGACGCCTGGCTGGCGTACAACGTCTACATCCACCAGCTCCGTCGTTTCCTCGGGTCCTACATGATTTCCCTCGGCCGCGTCGACGTCATCACGTTCACCGCCGGCGTCGGGGAAAACGACCGCTTCGTGCGTGCCGACGCCTTGGCCAACCTGGAAATGTACGGCGTCAAGATCGATCCGGAACGCAACGCGCTGCCCAACGACGGCGCCCGAGTGATCTCCGCCGACGATTCCCAGATCAAGGTCCTCGTCATTCCCACAAACGAAGAGCTGGCCATCGCCCAGAAGTCCGTCGAACTGGTCGCCGGCCACCGGTAGAACAGGGCCGCCGCGGCGGCCGGAATCAAAACCAGGTCACCGGCCGCACCTTGTTGGCCATGTCCACCAGCGCGTAACGGTGCTGCGAATGCGGGGACATCCGCGCCAACTCCTGCAGCGTGTCCGACAAGCCGTGGCGCAACCCCCGCTGGGTGAAGGGGTACTCGAACAAAGCGTTCGCCGCCGACGCCTGCTCCAGGCCGGCGTCGCGCAGGAAGTTCAGGCCCGCCGACATCACCGCGATCTTGATCTGCAAAAACCGTGGCTCGTTGGCGGGGATCTCCTCCAGCCGCCGGGACGCGCGCCGGATCCGCGACTCCGTGAGATCGCCGCTGACCAGCTGCAGCACTGTCGTCAGCTTCGCCATCCGCTGATGCCGCGAGGACGCCGGCACCCGGTCCAAGGCACGTACGGACATCTCGATCAGCTTCTCCGCCATCAACTGCCGGGACAAGCCGAACGCGGCGGACATCGTCGTGGGGTTCGTCGCCCAGATCATGCCGTACAGGCGGATCACGTGAAAACGCAGGACCTCCGGATCTTCCGTCAGATGCGACCAGTTGTCCTCCAGCTTCTCGAAGAACGGGTCCTCCACCTCGCCTAAGTTCCCCTCCAGCTGGGAGGCGGCGGCCGCCACCGCCGGAGTCAGCAACGGCGTGTCGTCGAGGCCTTTCTCCTGCAGCATCAGGTCATCCACGGCGGCCAACGCCAACTTCGGGGCGGCCTCGCCGGGCAAGATGGCCAACACCGCGGCAAAGTGCCGCTGGGCGGTGCCGAAGTCGTCGAGAAGCAACGCCGTCACCGCCGAATACCACTGGAAGCGCCACGTTTCCCCCAACCGGTCCTTGAGCGTGGCCAACCAGCCGCGGGCCTGCTCAGTAAACCCCAGGTCCAGCATCGTGCGCACCACCCCGAAGGGGATCTCAGCGGAGCGCTCGTACTCTGGGGTCTGCATCGCCTGACGCAGCGTCTCCAGGGTCTCCAGCGGCTCCGTGTACGACGAACCCGACAACATCGCCGCCCCCACGTCCGCCCGGTCGATCAACGGCGCCGGCAACGCCGCCACGACCTCCTCCGAGGTGATCTTGACGGTGCGGTCGATGCCGTCGATGAGCTGATCCGTGCGAAACACCAGGTACTTCGTGCCGAAAGTCGTACGCTGCGGAGAAAACAAGGAATGCTGCGCCGGATGCTGAATCCCGTCGCGCAACGCGATGACCTCCCGTAACACCCCGTACAGCTGAGTCTCCAACTCCGCGATCGAGGAAAACCGCTGCTTCGGGTCCGGATCCGTCGCCCGCCTCAACAGCCGGTAAAACGACAGGAACCGGCGGAAAATCGGTTCCTCGCTGGGCGAGGGCAACTCGTCGACGAAAACGCCGCCTTTCTTCGGCACGTGCACCGTCATCACCGCCAACGTGCGGCCGATCGTATAAATGTCGCTGGCGATGCTCGGCCCCTCGGAGGCCACCTCCGGCGCCTGGATGCCTTTCGTGCCGTAGATGTAGCCGAAGGCGCCGATGCCGGACACCGCCCCCAAGTCGATCAGTTTGACCTGGTCCTCTGTGACGATGACGTTGTCCGGCTTCAAATCGTTGTAGACCACCCCGCGGGCGTGCAGGTACTCCAACGCCGGCAACACCTCCAACAGGTAGGCGATCGCCGTGTCGATGGGAAACAATCCGTCCGGCTGGGCGTCGCGGCGCTGACGCAGCGTGGGCCCGCCCACGTACTCCATGACGATGAACCCGCCCGGCACGCGGGGATCGTCGATGAAGTTGTAGATCTTCACGATCCCCGGATGCGTGATGTCCGCCAAAAACTCACGTTCGGCCACCACCGTGGCCGCCTCCTGCTGGTTTTTCTTCGACTGCAGGCCCTTGAGCACCACCAGCCGGTCGGAGACGAACTTGTCGTTGGCCAAATACACCCAGCCCAACCCGCCGTGGGCGAGCACCCCCAGGATCTCGTACTGCCCGGCCACCAACGCCCCGGTCTCCAGCTGCGGCGCGGGCACCCCCTTGGCCACCGCGTCGGCCGGGTCCCGCAGGGCGTCCT
This sequence comes from uncultured Corynebacterium sp., assembly GCA_945631445.1. GTDB lineage: Bacteria > Actinomycetota > Actinomycetes > Mycobacteriales > Mycobacteriaceae > Corynebacterium. The sequence goes on from CALZCR010000064.1 coordinate 7,741, forward strand.
CCGGCTTGGTGGGCGGGACGAAAGGAAGGCTGACC
>CALZCR010000065.1 GCA_945631445.1 uncultured Corynebacterium sp.
GGGCGCCGAGGGCTCCTGCGGTTCCGGCCCAGCCGGCGGCGTGAAGGACGCTCCGCCTGGTGAAGCGGGGCGCCGGAGGGGGAATGTTCATGGATGGGTGGTGTCTTCTGGTTGGCAGACTGCAAGGTCTAAATGCACAAGTCAAAACCATACCGAGTGGTCTGCAGTGCTGTCGAATTCAGGGTAGCCGGCGGGCGGAGGTTCGACATGGGCTCCGGATTTCCGGCGGGTCATGCGCAGAATTTCATGACGTACGCCAAGCTGGCAGCTCCCTGACCGCTTGTTACCCACTCAATAGACAGCATTGTATAGATTGTGCTTCCCGTGTGGTATGGTCACCAGTAAATGACGAGCATAAAGGAGTCTTCCATGTCTGACCTCACCCCGAACCACACCGCCGGCGAGCCCATCGAGCCGATCGACACCCAGGCCCTGAAGGACTTGGCGCAGAAGAACATCGACAACCCCGAGGGCGGCAACAAGAAGATCCGCACCCACACCGAGGCTGACGGCCTGTTCCGCAACAACACCGCCGTCCGCGACCACGTGATCAAGGTCGGCGAGCCGAAGCCGCTGCTGGGCGACGACTCCGCCCCGAACCCGACCGAGGTCGCCCAGGCCGGCCTCGCCGCCTGCATCGCCGTCGGCGTCCAGGCCATCGCCCAGCACCGCGGCGTCACCCTGACCAAGCTGGACATCGACATCGAGTCCGACATCGACATCTCCCCGACCTGGGGCGTGGGCGACCTCTCCGAGGACAAGCGCCCGGGCGTGTCCGACGTCCGCGTCAAGCTCGACCTCGAGGGCGACGCCGACCGCGAGACCCTGGACCAGATCCAGAAGGACGCGATCAAGTGGTCCCCGGTCGTCAACACCTACACCCGTCCGGCCAACCTGACCTCTGAGCTGGTCTAAAAACACACGTTAGGTAAGAGGAACCCCCGCATGAGCAAGCAAGTGACCCCGACCACCGACGCCATCATCCTGGACCCCCAGTTGCGTCTGACGGTCGCCGAGAACGCCAAGGCCGTGGACAAAAACGAGAAGGACGCGCGCTACATCCTTCCGTTGTTGGGTGAGGCCGGATTGATCGGCACGGACGTGCGCATGACCCTCGAGGTCATCCGCGAGCTCTCCGCGGAGGATCTGTCCGTCGGGTTCACCACCTGGGCCACGCGCATGACCTATGGCTTCCTCAAGCAGGCCGGCACCGACTACGCCGAGGTCCTGGCGGACAAGATCGCCGTCGGCACCCACCCCGGTGTGACCGGCATGGCCGGTTCCTTCAAGGAACTCGCCGGCGCCGGGGAGATCGACCTGCACGCCGAGAAGACTGACGACGGCTACGTCATCAACGGCAAGCTCGGCTGGGCCTCCAACCTCTATGACGACGCCATCGTGGTCACCGGCGCCAAGACCGACGACGGCCACAAGATCATCTTCGCCTTCGAGGCCGGCCACGAGGGCGTCACCTTCGGCACGCCTTTCGGCCTGCTCGGCCTGAACGCCACCCAGTCCGCCTGGGCGTCTTTCGACGACGTCAAGATCCCGCAGGCCCAGGTGCTCACCGAGGACTTCGTGCCGTTCATGACCGCGGTGCGCCCGGTGTTCGTGCTCAGTCAGATCGCGGAATGCCTCGGCGTCGCCGAAGCCGCCGCCGCCCAGGCCGAGCCGAAGCTCACCGGCGTCAAGGAGACTTTCGCCGAGGACCTCGCCGACGCGCAGGCGTTCACCGCCGATGTGCTGCGCCGTTGGAACGCCCTCATCGAGCAGGTCATCGCCGGTGAGGAGCTCAACCTCGTGGAGTTGCTCGAGTTGCGACTCGACGCCTCGGAGGCAGCCGTCTCGGCCGCGAACATCGAGGTGCGCGTGGCCGGCGGCGCCGGGTACGCGAGCTCGTCCAACGCCTCGCGCCGCTACCGCGAGGCCTCTTTCATTCCGGTGCAGTCCCCGTCGGAAGCGCAGCTGCGTTTCCAGTTGCAGCAGGCGAAGGCCGCCGTCTAAGGGGTTAAGGCGAGCGCCGTGACCCGCTTCCTCTGTGCTCAGAGGTGACGCCCTTCCGCGGCAAGCTCACTATGCGCGCGCATAGTGGGGCCTTGTTTTCTGCGGCTGCAGAATCCGTGGCGCAGCGCGGTCAACGACATCCTCGCCGGGTCGATCCCTTGCCAGCTCACAACAACGCCCCGTTTTTCTGCACGTGCAGAAAAACGGGGCGGAAACTTTTGCGGGTTTACAAGCTGGAGCCCTGCATCTGCGGTAGCTGCTAGAGCTGTGCGTCCGGTAGCGAGATGGTGGCGACGTCGCCGATCGGCAGGTCGAAGGCCGAGGTGCCCGGGCCACGATAACGGGAGGGCCCCAGACACGCCCACTACATTGAACCCGCGGCCTTCTTCCCGCCCGCGAACTCCGCGAGCAGGCAGAGCAGGGCCGCGAGGACGAGTAGTCCGGTGGTGACCCCGACGGCGGTGGAAAAGGCCTCGGAGACGGCGCCGCCCTCGTTGAGCACGGTGGCCCACACGGAGCCCAAGATCGCCGGGCCCAGCGCGCCGCCGACCTGGCGGAGGACGGTGTTGGTGGCGCCGGCCATCGCGGCTTGGCGCGGTGGCACGGCGTTGACGGCGACGGTGGTCACCGACGACAACATCAGGGAGATGGAGACGCCGAAGACCATGATGCGCCACAGCATGGCGGGGTAGCTGGTCTCCGCGTCGGCGCCCGCGAGGAGGAAGGTGCCCAGAGCGGCGAGCCCCAGGCCGAGGATCAGGACCCAGGTCGGGCGCGTGCGTTTGAGCAGGGCGCCCGCCAGGGGGCTGGCGGCCAGTGCGGTGCCCGGCATGAACGCCAGGTAGGAGGCGATGCCCAGCGGCGTCAGCTCTTTCGCGGTGCCGAGGAACAACGCGAGCATGAAGCCCATGCCCACGACGGAGAACAGCGACATCGCGGCGGCGAACCCGGCGGCCGCGAAGCGGGTGTTGGCGAAGATGCGGATGTCCATCAACGGGGCGTAGGTGTGGGATTCGCGGTAGATGAACAGCGTCAGGAACACGGCGAAGACGGCGTACCCGGTCAACGCGGAAGGGGAGAGCCACCCGGTGGAGCCGCCCTGGATGACGCCGAAGATCACGCCGACGATGGCCAGGGTGGCGTAGATCTGTCCCTGAGCGTCCATTCCCGGGGCGGAGGTCGGGGCGGCGGGCAGCTGCGTTTGGGTGATCACCGCGATCAGGGCGGCCACGATGACGGCAGGCAGATAGACCCACCCCCAGTGGGCGATCTCGTTGATCAAGCCGCCGACGATGGCGCCGAGGGTCAGGCCGGCGGTGGTGCCCGCGCCCCAGAGGGCGATGTAAGGGCCACGTTGGCGGTAGTCGGGCACGGCCGCGGTGATGGTCGCCAGGGTGGTCGGCAGCAGGGCGCCGCCGCCGAGGCCGGCGATGGCTTGGCCGGTCCACAGCACCGGCATGGTCCAGTCGCCGAAGAGCGGGGAAAGCCACCCCAGGGTGGTGCCCGACGCCATCAACCACAAGGCGATGACCATGACGCGGCGGCGGCCGATGTTTTCGGCGATGACGCCGGCGGAGAGCACGGCGGCGGACATCGCGAGGATGAAGATGGACTGGATCCACTGCAGGCCCGCGGTGCCGGTGCCGGTGTCGGCGGCGATCGTCGTCAAGGAGACGGAGACCAAGTTGATGGGGAGCTGGGCCACCAAGACCGCGAGGGTCGCGAGCCAGACGGCCTTTTTCCCCTCCGGGGTGATCGGCTGCGGGACATCATTCATGCCGGTGAACCAGCCTTTCTTTAAGTTGTTGCGGCTGACTGAGCCTAGTCAGGCCCCCACGAATTTCGTCACCAGCGACTCATAGGCCGCCACGGTCAGCGCCAGGTCCTCGAGGTGGAGGTGTTCGTCGTGGGAGTGCAGCTGGCCGTTGGCTTCCGCCATGGTGCGCTCCTTGGCGTGCAGCGCGAAGCCGTAGCCGACCCCGCCTAAGCGGCGGCCGAAGCGCAGGTCGGAGCCGCCCGTGGCGTAGACGGGGACGACCGCGGCGGCGGGGAAGAACTCTCCGGCGGTGGCCACGATGGCCTCCCACAGCGGGCCGGAGGCGGGGGAGACGGCCGGCGGCTCGGAGATCAGGTGCTGAATGTCGACTTCGTCGGCCAGATCGCCTAAGGCGTCGGTGAGGATCTGGTCGACGTCTTCCTGACTGGTGCCTGGCGCGGGGCGGATGTCCATTTCCAGCCAGGCGGTCGAGGGCAGGACGTTGATTGCCCCGCCGGCGCGCAGCACGGTCTGGGAGATCGTGGTGTGGGAGGCGGCGTGGGCGTAGGCCGCCAGGTCGCCGAAGGCGTGGTAGTCGCCGGTGCCTTCGATCAAGGCCTGCTCTGTGGCGGGGTCGAAGCGGAAGGCCTGGACGAAGCCCTCCCACGTCTTATCCGAGGTCACCGGGATCTGCGCGTCGGCGATGCGGCGGGCGACTTCGGCGATTTTGACCACGGCGAAGTCTTTGCCGAAGGGCGTGGAGCCGTGGCCCGCGTCCCCGGCGATGACTAGGCGGCGCTGGGCCGCGCCCTTTTCGCCGACGTTGAAGGCGATGGCGTCGGAGCCGTCGGTCGTCGGCAAGTGTGAGCCGCCGGTCTCCGAGAGCATGTTCTGCCAGGAGAACGCGTCGGGCAGGTTCTCGGAGATCCACTTCGCGCCCAGCCCGCCGCGGGCTTCCTCGTCGGCGAGGCCGACAAAAGTCAGCGTGCCGCGCGGGCGGCCGTGACGTGCGATCTCGCGGGTGACGGCGGCCATGGTGGCGGTGATGAACAGCATGTCGACGGTGCCGCGGCCGTAGATCTTGCCGTCGATGATGTCGGCGCCGAAGGGGTCGACGGTCCATTTCGCCGCGTCCACCGGCACCACGTCGGTGTGGCCGAGCAGCGTCAGCGGCTCCGCCGCAGGATCCGTGCCCGGCACGGTGAACACGACGCTGACGCGCCCCGGGTGCGGCTCGATGCGCTGGATCTCCACGTCCGTGCCGGAGAAGAACTCCTCGAGGGTATCGGCGTTGCGCACTTCCTGCCCGGAGTCGGGCGTGAGGTCATTGACGCAGGCGTTGCGGACCATGCGCTGGAGCAGGGCGAGGGTGTCGTCGTAAAGGCTCATGTGTCATTCCTAGTTGTAGCGGGCTCGGCGCGCCAACCAGTTGCCGAGCGATTGGATGGCTTGGACCACGATCACCAGGATGATGACGGTGGCGAGGATGGCGAAGCTGTCGAACTGCTGATAGCCGTAGGAGATGGCCAGATCGCCCACGCCGCCGCCGCCGACGGTGCCGGCCATGGCGGTGGCGCTGATCAGCCCCACGGTGGAGGTGGTCAGCGCCAGGATGATGGCGGGCTTGGCCTCCGGGAGCAGGAAGTGGCGCACCGTCTGCCAGGTGGTCGCGCCCATCGATTCGGCGGCCTCCACGATGCCGGGGTCCACGTCCAGCAGCGCCGCCTCGATCAACCGCGCGATGAACGGGGCGATGTAGATGGTCAGCGGCACCAGAGCCGCGGTCGTGCCGATCGAGGAGCCCACCAGCAGCCGGGTGAACGGCAAGATGGCCACCATCAAGATGATGAAGGGCACCGAGCGCACGATGTTGACCACGAAATTGGTCACCCCGTGCAGGGCCTTGTTCGGCAGCAGCCCGCCGGGCCGGTGCAGTACGAGCACCAGCGCCAGGGGGATGCCCAGCAGCGCGCCGAGAAACAGGGAGATGCCGACCATGTACAGCGTTTCGCCGAAGGCGTCGGCGTACATCTCTCCGCTGACGCGGGTGTCGAAGACGTCCATCCAGTCGTTCATCGCAGAACCTCCACGGTCAATCCGTCTTGTTGATCGGCCCACTGCAGGGCCCGGGACACCTCGGCGGCCTCCCCGTCGAGGCCTAACACCAGCGTGCCGACGGTCGAGCGTCGCAGCGGGGCGTCCGCCGCGTGCAGCAGGGCGGCGGTCACGGCGAACTGCGCCGAGATCCCGCTGATCAGCTCGCGGGCGGCGCCGCCGGTGTGCACGACGCGCACGAGCGTGTGCGGCGGGCGGGAGCGCAGGTCTACGACGACGGAGTCGGGCAGCTTCTGCGGGACGACGGTTTCGACGAAGCTGCGGGTCAACGGGTGCTGCGGGTGGGCGAAGACGTCGTCGACGGGGCCGTTTTCGATGAGTCGGCCGTCTTCCAGCACCGCGACCCGGTCCGCGATGCGGGCGATGACGTTCATCTGGTGGGTGATGATCAGCACGGTCAGGCCCAGCTCTTCGTTGACGCGCACCAACAGCTCCAGGATCTGGGCGGTGGTGATCGGGTCCAGCGCGCTGGTCGGCTCATCGCACAGCAGGATCTTCGGGTCGGTGACCAGGGCGCGGGCGATGCCGACGCGCTGGCGTTGCCCGCCGGAGAGCTGCGCCGGGCGGTGCTCGGCGCGCTCGGCCAGGCCCACCAGCTCCAGCACGTCGGTGACGCGGGCGGTGATCTCCGGCTTGGGCACCTTGGACAGCACCAGCGGCATGGCCACGTTCTCGGCGACGGTCTTGGAGCCGATGAGGTTGTAGTGTTGGAAGACCATCGCGACTTCGCGGCGCAGGGCGCGCAGCCCGCCGGCCTTAAGCGTCGCCGGTTCTTGGCCGAGCGTCGTGACGGTGCCGTCGGTGACGGATTCCAGTCCGTTGACGGTGCGCAGCAGGGTGGATTTTCCGGCGCCGGAGGTGCCCACGACGCCGTAGACGCTGCCTTCCGGGATGTCGAAGGTGATGCCGTCCAACGCGTGAACGGCCCCCGGTCCAGTGCCGAAGGCCTTGGTCACGTCATGAAACGACACCGCCGGTGGGGCGGATGTCATGAAGATGAGCTCCTTAGTCGGCCGGGACGATTTCTTCCGGGACGAACCAGTAGTCGTTCTCGTTTTCTTCGGCGAGGAAGTCATGGAAGGCGGGGTCGTTGTAAGCGTCGACGACGGCCTGGGCCCACTCGGAGTCGGCGTCCTCGGAACGCACGACGGCCTGCAGGATCAACTCGGGGCGCAGTTCCTCCTGGAAGTGCTGCAGCTGCGGGTCGACGCCGGAGGAGTACGAGATCGAACCCGGGATCACGCCCCAGTCCAGGTCCGACAGCGAGCGCGGGATGGTGGCCGAATCCATGGTCTGGATGTCCAGGTTATTCGGGTTGTCCTGGATGTCGGCGCTGGTCAGCAGGCCCGGGTTGGCGTCCGGGTCGAGGGTGATCCAGCCGGCGTCGGCGAGCATGAGAAACGCGCGCGCCTGGTTGGAGGCGTCCGCCGGGATGCCGACGGTGTGCCCGTCGGCCACGGCGTCGAGAGAGTCGTGGTTCTCGGAGTACAGGCCGGCCGGGACGGTCGGGATCGGGGTGATCGCGGCCAGGTCGGAGCCGGTCTCATTGTTGAAGTTCTCCATGTAGGAGGTGTGCTGGTCGACGTTGAGGTCGACGGAGCCTTCGGCCACGGCGACGTCGGCCTGCTGCAGGTCGGTGAAGTCGGTGTACTCGACGGTGTAGCCGGCGTCGGTGAGGATGGGGTCGATGCCCTCCTGGAAGAGCACGGAGTAGGGGCCGGGGGAGGTGCCGACGTGGATGGCGTCGTCGTCGGCGCCGGAGTCGGTCCCGCAGGCGACCAGGCCGACGCCGGCGGTCAGCGCGGCGGCGGCTGCGGCGAGGGGACGCAGGAGGGTGCGGCGGAGGGACATGGCGAAAGCTCCTTGGTGCTTAAACAGTGTGTTTGTCG
>CALZCR010000066.1 GCA_945631445.1 uncultured Corynebacterium sp.
CGGGCCCGACGTGCGCCCACGTGCGCACCGTGTGCGAGACGGTGGGCGCGACCTCGCCTAGACGAGAGCGCAGAGTAAAGAGGGCGGTCAGCAGCAACCACGGCGCAGGCGAGGCCAGCACTCGCCAGCCGGTGCCCTCCAGCCCGAGCGCCCGCACCGTCACCGACGCCGCCAGCACTCCGCCAAGCAGCAGCCCATACGGCGCCAGGGCGCGCAGCTCCGCCGCCGACAGGGCCAAGCGCCGGCCCCCGCGGAGCCGGTGGGCCAGCAGGTGCACCGCCAGGGTCACCGCCGCGCCCACCGCCCCGGCCGGCGCGGTGCCGAAGACGAGGTTGGCGGCCGTCACACTCACCCACAGCACCAGCCCGGAAGCCACCGCCAACCCGACCGCCCGGGCCCGCTCGCCGCGCTCGGCGGCGATGAGGGCGGCCGCCACGCCCGCGCCCAGAAACACGGGCAGGCTGAACAGTGCGCTCATCACGCCGAGCTCCCGGAAACCGGTGCCCGAGAGTTCCGCGGCGATCAGCGTGCCCGGGCCCATGGACCCCCACGGCACCGCGCACAGCCCGAGCAACCCGATGGGGGCGGCCTTATGCCCCGCATAACCCAGGCCGAGCAACAGCGGCACCGCGATGGCCACGCCGACGCCGAAACCGGTCAGCGACTCCGCCAGCGGGGTCACCCCGTGCACCACAGCCAGGGCGGGCGCGACCCCGGAGCCTAAGCAGCGGCGCAACCATTCCGACAGCCTGGCCTGATCACCCATGCGGCGGCCGGCTTCCGCGAAAGCCACCCCGCCGCCGATGATCACCATGACCTCGACCACCAGCGGCCACCACTCCCCGGCCAGCTCAGCGGCGAGCTTCCAGGACAGGTCAAACGCCGCCGCCGCGACCACGACCGCGGCCGACAGCCCCCACGCGGCCGCCGACAGGGTGGAGCGCCGTGCCAACAGTGCCCCGATCACCACGAGCAGGGGAAGCACAGCCAACCACACAGTCACGGCCACATGGTATCCCCGCGGCGGGTCGCCGCGGAGACATTCATTCTGCGGGGCCGGTAGCCTCGCCGAGGGCGGAATACAACCGTCGGTGCCGGGCCCGCAGCTCCCGGTAAGAAGCGTGGGCGCAGGAGTCGGGGTCGATCACGTCGCCGCCGCGGCGGCCCAACGGCACGATGCCGTGGTCCACTCCCAGGGCTTCCGCGGCGATGAGCGCGGCTCCGGTCAAGGCCGCGTCCCGGCCCGTCGTCACGCGGGTCACCGGCCGCCCGGTGACGTCGGCCAGGATCTCCAACCACGGGCGCGAGGCCGCCCCGCCACCGACCACCGGCAGGGGCCGGTCGACGGGTTCCTCGGCCATGGCGTGGGAAAGCCCGAACGCGACGGACTCCAGCAGCGCCCGGTACATCTGCGCCGGGGTCGTCGTGGCGCGGATGCCGGTGATCGCGGCGCCCAACGCGTCGTCGCGCACCGGGAAACGCTCCCCGTTCAGACTCGGCAGCGCGAGCAACCCGCTCGGGGCGCGCGGACCGGCGGCCAGCACCGCGTCCGCCTCCGCGGGCGAGGCCCCGCCCAACAGATTCTCCCGGCCCCAGCCGGCGAGGGCGCCCGCTGAGGACAACGCGGCGATGTGCAACCGCCGCCTGCCCGGCGCGGCGAGGCGGTGTACCGCGCCGGGCAGGTCGACGTCTTTTTCGGCGAGGAAGGCGTACCAGCCGGAGGTGCCCAGGTAGACGTAGTCGTCGCCCGGAGCCAGGCCGACGATGCCGGCGGTGGTGGCGACGGCGTCGCCGGGGGCGAGTATCACCGGGACGCCGTCGACCTCACCGAGCGGGCCGTCGGTGATCGCGGGCAGCATGTCTGCGGTGACGCCCGCCGCCCGGCGCACGGCGGGGGAGAAGTCGCCGGTGGCGGCGTCGATGAACCCCGTCGTGGACGCGGTGGTGGAATCCACGTGCGCGCCCAGGCCGAGGTGGTGGGCGAGGTAGCCGGACGGGGAAAACAGAATGCGCGCCGGCGTGAGACCCGAGCGCATGAACATCGCCGCATTCGAGGTGGCGGACTGTTCGTTGCCGGTGATCCGGTTCCAGTCGCCGAGGGCGCGGTGCAGGGCGTCGGCCTCGGCGCGGGCGCGGGTGTCGGAGTACAACACGGCCGGGGCCATCGGCGACCCGTCGGCGTCCAGACAGATCAGATCTTGCATTTGGCCGGTCAACGCGATGGCGTCCGCCCCGGGCAGGCGGGCGGCGCAGGCGCGGGCGGCGGCGACCCAGTCGGCGGGGTGTTGCTCGACGCGGCCGTCTGCGCCCGTGTCCGTGGGGTACGGCTCGAAAGCCTCGCCGTGGTAGGAGCCGTCGGCGGGGTCGATGAGGGCGGCTTTCGCACCCGAGGTGCCCAGGTCCAGCGCGAGGATCATGCGTGCAGAACTACTCCTTGGGAGTGGTTTTTTCTTCCTTGGGGTCCGGGTTGGGCTCCCACCCGTCGGACCAGGTTTCGGTCTTGTAGTCGTAGCCGACGTCGTTGCCGTCCTCGTCCTTGCGGCGGTACCACTCGGTGACGTTCTCGGCGGTGGAGTCGAAGTCGGCGCCCGCGCCGCGGCCCTCGGGGGCCTCGGCGACGGCGAACTCGAAGTCGTCGCCGTGCGTTTCCAGGCCGCGGACGACGGCGTTGTCGACGGCGGTGCGGGCGTAGGTGCGGCGGATGGCGGACGGGTCCGTGGACAGGTCCTTGACGAAGGAGACCATCATGCCCAGCAGCACCAGACAGAACGGCAGGGCGATGAGAATCGTCAGGTTCTGCAGTCCGGACAGGGCGTCCTCGCCGCCGGCCAGGAGCATGACGATGGCGATGCCGACCATGCACAGGCCCCAGAAGACCACGATGAAGCGGTTCGGGGTGGGGTTGCCGCGGCTGGACATCGTGCCCATCACCACGGAGGCGGAGTCCGCGGAGGTGACGAAGAAGATCGCCAGGATGAGGATGAGGATGAACGGGGTGATCTGCGACAGCGGCAGCTGCGCGAACATGTCGAAGAGCACCTGCTCGGAGCCCGAGCTGCCGTCGAAGCCGGCGACGCCCTCGCGGTTGAAGGCGATGGCCGTGCCGCCGAAGACGGTGAAGGCCAGGATGAGGATGAAGGTGGGCACCGCCATGCACACCAGGGCGAACTCGCGCAGGGTGCGGCCACGGGAGATGCGCGCGATGAACATGCCGACGAACGGGGTCCAGGCGATCCACCACGCCCAGTAGAAGGCGGTCCAGGCGCCCTGGAACTCGACGGTCTCCGCACCCCAGGACAAGGATTTGCCCATCATCGCCAGCAGCTCGTCGAAGTAAGTCAGGGTGCCGGAGGGAATCAGGTTGAGCAGGAAGAGCGTCGGCCCGGCCAGGAACACGAAGGCGACGGCCGCCAGCGTGAGCGTGATGTTGATGTTGGACAGATAGCGGATGCCGCGGGCCACGCCGGAGACGGCGGAGAAGATGAACGCGATCGACAGGATGGCGATGATCACGATCAGCATGTTGTTGCCGACCTGGCTCATGCCGGAGACGATGCGCACGCCCTCGCCGATCTGGATGGCGGACAGGCCGAGGGTCGCGGCGGTGCCGAAGAGGGTGGCCACGATCGAGAGCATGTCGATGAGCTTGCCGACGGGACCGCCCGTGTTGTTTTCGCCCAGCAGGGGAGCGAACACCGAACTGATCAAAGAGACGCGCCCACGGCGGTAGATGGAGTAGGCGATCGATCCGCCGACCAGGGAGTACAGCGCCCAGGCGGACAGGCCCCAGTGGAAGTGGGACTGGGCCATGGCCTGGTGCAGCGCGGCGGGGGTCTCCGCCTCGACGGTCTCCGGCGGCGGGGAGAGGTAGTGCCACAGCGGTTCGGAGGGGCCGAAGAAGAAGATGCCGACGCCGATGCCGGCGCCGAACATCATCGCGACCCAGGAGAAGCGGGAGAATTCGGGTTTTTCGTCGTCGCGGCCGAGGGTGATGCGGCCGAAGCGGCTGAAGGCCAGGATGACCATCACGACGATGCCGAGGATCATCACGATGTTGAGCAGCCAGCCGACGTTTTCCATGGCCCAGGAGAACATCGTGGAAGAGACGGTGGACACCGACTCCGGGCTGATCAGACCCCAGGCGATGAACGCGAGGATGAGGATCGCCGTGAGGGCGAAGCTGATTTTATCGATTCCGAAACGGTTGCGTTGTTGATCGACGCCGATGCCCGGGACGAGCCCTGGGTGGAGGTCGTCCGGATAACTGGTCTGGTTGGACATTCCTGTAAGTGTTCACTTTTGCGCAGGCGTCCGCAACTTCTCGACGCTGGTGGAGGAATGAAAATGAGGATCGTCGTGTTGACTGGGAGTATGAAAATCGATATCTGGTCCGACTATGTCTGTCCGTTCTGCACCGTCGGTGAGCGACACCTGGCGCTCGCCCTGGAAAAGTTCGCCGGCGCCGATGACGTGGAGATCATCTGGCGCAGCTTCCAGCTGGATCCCTCCGCGCCGACGGAGCCGACCGAGAAGGCCCCCGAATACCTGTCCCGCTCCAAGGGGATGAGTCTGGCGGAGGTGGAGCAGATGAACTCCGGCCTGGCGCAGCGCGCCGCGGCCGTCGGCCTCGACTTCCAGTGGCGCGACTCAGTCGTGGCGAACACTTTCGACGCCCACCGGGTCGCCCACCTCGCCCGCGCGGAAGGTAGGGGCAACGAATGGGACACGGTGGCCAAGCACGGCTATTTCACGCAGGGCGCCAACCTCGCCGACCACGGTGAGCTCGCGGAGTTCGCCGCTCAGGTGGGCCTGGACGCGTCCCGCGTGCAGGAGGTGCTGTCTTCCGACGAGTACGCCACCGACGTCGCCCAGGAGATCGCCATGGGCCGCCAGCTGGGCGTCCAAGGCGTGCCCTTCTTCGTCTTTGACGGCCGCCTCGCGGTCTCCGGGGCGCAGCCGGTGGAGCTGTTCGAGCAAGCCCTGCAGCAGGCCTCGGAGAATCCGGACGCACGCTGATGCGGGTGTGGTTCACCTCTGATTTGCACCTCGGCCACCGGTTCGTGGCCGGGCTGCGGGGATTTTCCGACGTTGACGAGCACGACGCCCTGGTCCTGGCTGGTCTGGCCGCCGTGCCTGCCGGGGACCGGCTGTGGGTGCTGGGTGATCTCAGCGGCCGCCACGACGACGAAGCCCGCGCGCTGGACCTGATCGCCGAGCACGCCGGGCACCTCGAGCTGCACTTGATCCCCGGCAACCACGATTCCTGCCACCCGATCCACAAGTCCTCGTTCCGGATGCAGCGCCGCTTCCTCGAGGTATTCGACTCCGTGCAGGCGTTCCAGACGCTGCGGTGGCAGGGGCGCGCGGTGCACTTGTCGCACTTTCCGCGCCCGGGGCAAGACCACGAGGGGATGGTCTCGCGCTACGACGACGTCCGGTTGCGCACCGAGTACCTGGTGCACGGGCACCTGCATTCCCCCGAACCGGTGACCGGTCCCGGGCAGGTCGACGTCGGCGTGGAGGCCTGGGGATACCGGCCGGCGCCGCAGGAGAGCGTCGAAAAGCTACTGCTGGGCTGAGTCAGCTTCGGCCGCGCGGACGTGTTCGGCCAGGTCCGCGATCTCCGCGATCGACAATTCCCGGGTGGTGTTGGCGTTGCAGTGGTCCAACAGGTGGTAGCCGGCGCGCTGCACCTGCAAGTGGTGCTCCCACCGGGCCTCGGCGATGGGACGGTGGTCCTCCGCGACGGACTGGATGGCCCGGCGCTCAGACAGCAGCTCGTACTGCAGGTCGCGGCGTTCCTCCAGCGCACCTTCCGGGGAGCGGGTGGCCAGCGCCCCGAGCAGTGATCCCATGGCCTTGCGGCAACGGTCGACAAGCCGGATTTGATCCGCCGCCGCGGCGCGCGGACGCCAGAACCACAACGCCAGTGAGCCGAAGACGATGGACAGCATCACCTCCGCGGTGCGGGAGACGACGACCTCTCCCAGCGGGTCGGCCACCGCGTTGCCCATCAACAGCGCCAGCGGCGTGGTGAAGATGACGCAGACGGCGTAGTTTTTGACCACGAACACTTCCGCCCCGAATTGGCACACCGCCAGCGCCACCAACAGCGTCCACCCCTGGAAATCAAGCAGGTGGAACACCGCGAACAAGGCGATGCCCAGCAGGGAGCCGATCACCCGGTGGACGCCGCGGATCTGGCCGGGGGTCTTGTCCGGCCCCCACTGCAGCATCAGCAGCGCCGAGACGATCGCCCAGTCCGGCCGGTCCAGGCCGAAGGCGACGCCCACCACCGAGGCGGCCAGACAGGCCAGGAAAATCTTCTGCGCCGTCACCGAGGCGTGCGAGCTCCAGTCCATTGACCGGTAGACGCGGTAATTGCGCGACGGCCGGGCCAGCGGGATGTGGGCGCGGTTCGCCTGGACCAGCGCGGGCACGTCGCTCAACAGCTCGGCGTCGGCGTCGACCACCCCCAGCTCCGCGCTGCGGGCCACGAGCCGCAGTTGCGCCTCCCCGGTGCGGTGGACCAGATGCGCCTGGTTCGGCTTGAGCACCCGGCCACCACGGATCACGCCCGCGTCCTCGAGGGCGGACCAGGCGGCGGCCAGCGCCGTCTGACACTGGTTGCGTTGCGCCAGGGTGGGTGAGGGCGCCTCTTCGAAGTCGGCGACGGCCTTGTCCAGGGTGAGCACCGCGCGGTGCTCCGGGGCGTGCGGGGACAACAGGGCGGGCAGCAGCCCGAGGATGACGCCGCTGACCGCGCCGACGCTGGTCCACAGGCCGACCTCCACCGGGTCAAGTCCCAGGCGCGCGACCATCGTCGAGGCGCCGGCGACCATGACGATGAAAAACGACCCCGGTGGGCTCAACCGCAGCGCGTTCTGCACGAAACCGCCCACGGTGGCCATGCAGGTGGCGAACAGCGCCGGAAGCATCAGCCACCACTGGGATCCGCCCGCCCCAATCTGGGCCCAGGCGACGGAGCCGACGAAGGCGCCGACGGTCGCGCCCGTCGACAGCAGCAGACCGGCGATGAGCATGATGCGCCAGCGCGTGCGGTAGGGGTGGCCCTCGCCGTAGATCACGGCGCAGCCGCCCGCGGCGATGAGAAACATTTCCTGGTGATACCCCAGCAGGAGGGCCACGGCGCCGGGCAGGAAGATCGCCAGGGCCGCGCGCAGTGCGCCGGGCCAGCGTGGGGCGGAGGAGTTGAAGGCGGTCAGCAGCTGCCACGGGTTGACGCGCGAGGGGAGCTGCTCTGCCGCGTGCCGGTCGTCGCTCACTGTGTCGTTCTGCCTCTTTTATGTTCTTCGCCTGCCCGACCAGGCGTCGGGCGGTGGTCAGCGTCATTCTACGCCGAGAGTCGCGGCGTGCCCGCACCCGCTTGCAGACAGCTCGGTTCAGGGCTCCCTAGACAGATGTGTCTGCAGGGGGTAGTGTGATCTCCCGTCAACGAGATGTGAAAGTGAAAAGAGTACACAAATGATCGTTTCCGGACTGATCCTGGGTGCCGTGTTGGGCGTCGTCCTGCAACGCGGGCGCTTCTGCGTCACCGGCATGCTGCGCGACATCTGGCTCAGCGGCACCTACCGCAACCTGGTGGCGCTGCTCATCGTCGTCGCCGTCCACGCCGTCGGCCTGGCGGCGCTGACCTCCACGGGCGTCATCACGCCGGATTACACGACCTTCGCCCCGGCGGCGGTCGTCGTCGGCGGACTGATTTTCGGGCTGGGCATCATCC
>CALZCR010000067.1 GCA_945631445.1 uncultured Corynebacterium sp.
CTCAGGGGCGTCTCCCGTTGTGTGGGAGGCGCCGTCCCGCCCGGCGGCGGATCTGCGGGTGAGCCGGTCGGCCCACCCGAAGGCCCCCGCCAGCGGGTCGAGACCCTCGTGCGCCGCCATGACCTTGTCATGGCCGCGGCCGAGCAGCTGGCGGATCACAAGCACCACCATCACAATAATGAATGCGCCCCGGATCACGATCACCAGATTCAACAGCTCCCCCGGCGCGCCGTTGTTCTCCGGTCCGTGCATGTGCCACATCAGCACCGGCCACACGAGCGCTTCCGCGGCCATCCAGCTCAGGAGCAGCCGCCAGCGGGGCAGGGCGAGGACCGCGGGGATGAGCAGCCAGAGGGAGTACTGCGGCGACCAGACTTTGTTGACGAGCAGGAAGGCCGCCACGATGAGAAACACCAGTTCCGCCACCCGGGGCCGGCGCCGCACGCGGAGGCCGAGCACGAAGATCGCCAGGCAGGCGCCGGCGAAGAGCAGGAAGGTCACGGCGTTGAGGATGACGGGGGCGTCGGCGCCGGAGTCGAATCCCGGCCAGCCGGTGGCGCGGGCGATGACCGCCCACCCGGTGGTCCACTCCCAGCCGCGTTCGCTGTTGAGGCGGAGGAATTCTCCCCAGGCCGCGGGGTAGGCGAGCAGGACGGGGACGTTCACTGTGGCCCAGGACGCCGCGGCGGTGAGCGCCATGCGGGTCATCGGCCGCCACTGCAGGGAGCGCACGGCGAGGACGAGGTAGGCGCCGAGGATGAACAGCGGCCACAGTTTGAAGGCGGTGCCCAGGCCGACGGCGACTCCGGCCCAGCCGGGTCGGCCTTTCTTCACCAGCAGCAGCGCCGCCGCGACCGCGGTGACCGACGGGATGTCCCAGTTCGTGAAGGCGTGGACGACGAGCAGCGGGGAGGCGGCGACCAGGACGGTGTCCCAGACGCGGTTGCCGGTGAGGTCGGCGACGATGCGCACGGTGATCACCCACAGCCCGGAAAGCAGGAAGGCGGTGAGGCAGAAGTACCAGGCGGCCTCCGCGACGGTGACGGGCAGCGCCTCGACCACCGGGTAGGTCAGGCGGGTGAGCCAGCCGGTGAATCCTTGGAACATTCCGGCGAGGACCGGGTATTCCATGTAGCGGGTCAGGTCACCTTCTTGCCAGGAGTAGGCGTAGGGAAAGCCTGGCTGGTCGAGTCCGCGTCCGTGATACAGGGGAGTGACGTCGTTGTAGCAGGCGGAGACGTATTGCCGGTTGCCGGACCAGTCCAGGCCGAGGCGGCCGTCCTCGCCCGGCGCCGAGTGCAGGCAGTTCGCCTTGCTCAGGAAGCCGAAGGACAAAAACACCAGCGCCGTGAGGGTCAGGACGCGGACGGGGGTCCACCACCGGGTGACGCCCACCTCGGCGTGGCGGCCGATGGGGCCGCCGAGAAAGGTGATGAAGCCGCGGGCGAGGGGTTCTTCCGTGGCGGGGGAGGAACGGCGGGCGGGGTGTTCCGTCGGGCCGTGGGGGCGGCTGGGTGGGCCTTGCTCCGGTGCTCCGCTCATCTGGGGTCTGCTTTCTGCCGTTCGTTCATGGTGCTTCGACCGTAGCCCGCACAAAACACAACGCGCACGCGGTGTGCGTGCGCGTTGCGGGGCGGGGTCAAGGCTGGGGCCGGGGTCGGTTTCTTAGAAGTCGCGGATAAGGTCGCTGAGCTCGTCCGGGATGATGTCACCCAGATCGGGGGCGGGGGCCGGTTCCGGAGCCGGCGCAGGCTCTGCCGGGGGCTCCGGCTGCGTCGGCGCGACCTCGGGCGGCGGGGCCTGCTCCCCCTCCGGCGCTTCGCCGGTGGCGGGGTTTTCTGCGCTGGGGGCCGTTTCCGCGGCCGTGGTCGCCGGCGCCGGCGCCGGGGCGGCGGTGCTGGTGGCGGTCGCGCCGCCGCCGGTGGAGCCCGTGCTGACGGGCGGTCCCGTGACGTAGTAGTTCAGCCCGTACGTCACGGGTTCGGGGGTGGCGAAGTAGCGGACCTCTTCGTCGGCGAGGGCGGTGTCCAAGACGTCTTTCCAGATCAGCGTGGGCGCGCCGGAGCCGTACATGTTTCCGCCCCACTGGCTGAAGATGGCGCTGGTGTTGTCTTCGGTGCCCACCCACACGGCGGTCGAGAGCTGCGGGGTGGCGCCGAGCATCCAGGCGTCTTTGTTCAGGCCGGTGTCGCCGAGCTGGGCGGTGCCGGTTTTGGCGGCGGAGGGCCGGCCGCCGGCCAGCTGCGCTCCGTTGGAGTACGCGGCGATGGGCTCCATGGCGTACAGCAGGTTGTCGGCGACCTGTTCGGAGACGCGGCGCTCGCCCTTGCTGTCGTCGAATTCGTAGAGCAGCTCGCCGGAGGCGGTTTCCACGCGTTCGACCCAGTGGGTCTGGTGGTAGACGCCGCGGTTGGCGAGGGTGGCCATGGCGACGGCCATGTCGAGGGGGCGGGACTGGTACTGCCCCAGGATGATGCCTTCGTAGGGCTGTTCGCCGTTTTCGGTCAAGGTCTCCGGGATTCCCGGCAGGGAGCGGGCCATGCCCAGGGCGTGAGCCATGTCGGCGGTGTCCTGGGTGGTGTTCTCCAGGTCCTCCTGCAGCCGGATGAAGGAGGTGTTGTAGGAGCGGTGCAGCGCGTACTCGATGGAGCAGGTGCCGCAGTAGCCGGTGACGTTGTCCACGGTGAACCCGCCGGGCAGGGTCAGCGGGGCGGAGGAGTACTGGGCCGCCAGGGGGATGCCCTGCTGGAGGGCGGCCGCCAGGCCGAAGATCTTGAACGTGGATCCGGTCTGGTACGCGGCGTTGCCGTAGTCCCAGCCGGCGGCGTTCTCTCCGCCGTAGTAGCCGCGGACGGCGCCGGTGCCCGGCTCCACGGAGACGACGCCGGCGGCGGCGTCCTCCTGCAGGGGCGACAGGTGGGTCGCCACCGCGTCCAGGGTGGCGTTCTGGGTGTCCATGTCGATCGTCGAGGTGATCTGCAGGCCCCGGGTGGTGACCTCTTCCTCGGTGATGCCGATCGTCTCGAGTTCGGCGATCACGTGGTTTTTGATGTGGCCGTTGGTGCCCTCCGCCTCGGTGTAGGCGGAGTATTCGGCGGGGTCGCGGGTCTCGGGGAACTGCAGGGCGTCGCGGGTGGCCGGCTCGAGGTTGCCTTCCTCCACCATGCCGTCGAGGACGTAGCTCCACCGGCTTTCGGCGCCTTCCGGGTTGGACCAGGGCTCGAGCTGGTTGGGCATCTGGATGACGCCGGCCAACAGCGCGCCTTCTTCGACGGTCAGCTCGCTGGCGGGCTTGTTGAAGTAGGCGTTGGCGGCGGCCTCGAGGCCGTAGGCGTTGCGGCCGAAGTACACCGTGTTCAGGTAGGCGGCGAGGATGGTCTCCTTGTCCCACTGGTTGGTCATCTTGATGGAGTAGACCAGCTCTTTGGCTTTGCGCTCGATGGAGTGCTCGTTGCCGACCAGGACGTTTTTGACGTACTGCTGGGTGATCGTGGAGCCGCCGCCGGCGGCGTCGTTGCCCGTCAGCTGGCCGATGACCGCGCGGCCGAAACCCGTCACGGAGAAACCGCTGTTGGTCCAGAACTCCCGGTCTTCGGCGGCGAGCACCGCGTCCTGGACGTGTTCCGGCACCTCCTCCAACGGAATCTGGCGGCGGTTGCCGTCCGGCGGGACGATGCGCGCGAGCTCGGTGGAGGAGTCCGCGGCGAAGACCGTCGAGACCTGCGCGGTCGCCACCTCCTGCGGCTCCGGGACGTCGATCCGGATGTAGTACGCGAGGAACGCGCCCACCGGGATCGCGACGATCACGGCGAGCACGCCGAGGACGATTTTCCAGACGTTCTTGCGCCCGGGGGCGTTCTTCTTCGCTGCGGACGACGAAGATTTCGATGAGGGTTCAGACACTTCTCCGGCTACCTGTGCCCTTCCTTAAAGAGTGTGGCAATGAGCGGTTAATGACCAGCGTGGAGCGATCAGCGTTGGTGGGGGCGGGATCTCATAGATCCGCACCTGGTGCGCCATAACCCGATGAGCTCCCCATCTCTCCATACAACCGAGGATAAGACTACTTCCTTCCCCGATGGGCAGAAAGTGGCAGAGCCGACTCCCCCTTCCGGAGTCTCACTCCGGGCTCGCGACCATCGCCGTCAGCAGGTGGTTCCACCGGCACTGCACGCACACCTCCACGAGGTGGACCGTGATGTTGGGCACTGTTTTGATGATCTCCGCGATCTCTTCCTCGCTGCGCGCCGTCCCGGAACGCCGCCCGAGACGCTCGTGGTAGATCCAGCGCACCTCCCGCAGACTGTCCCGGCCGCACACGGGACAGGCCCGGTCGACGTCGTAGCCGTGGTGCGTCGCCGCCGCGACCAGCAGGAAGTCGGCGTCGCACAAGTTCTCCCGGGGAATTTCCCCCTCCTTGAAAGCCCGGAGCAGGGCTTGTCGACGCCAGCGGTGCGAGACTTCATTGCGGTAGACGATCACGTCTTCCATTGTAGGAAGGGCGGTGGCCCGCCACCGGCGGGCTCCACCCCATAAGTTTCGGAGGCAAACGTTTTGTCGACGATTGTTTAGGATGGACCCATGACTTCGTCCACCCCCGCGAACATCGCTCGCCGTATTCGTCCTGCCATGACCAAGCTCTACGTGATGTATTTCCGCATCGCGGAGCAGTCCGACCTGACGGGACCGCAGCTGTCCATCATGTCCCGGCTGCAGGAAAACGGGCCGTCGCGCATCAGCCAGGTCGCCCGCGAGGAAGGCATCCGCATGCCCACGGCCTCGAACGCGTTGCACCAGCTCGAGCAGCGCGAATTGGTGCACCGGGTCCGCGACGAGTCGGACCGCCGCGGCGTGCGCGTGGAACTGACCGACCTCGGCGCCACCGAGCTCAACCGGGTCGGCGAGGAACGCGAAAGGTATCTCGCCGACATGATCGCCACGCTGAGCGAGGAAGACGCCCAAGAATTAGACAAGCTGGCGGACATCATCCTCAAGCTCGCGGATTCCTACGGCGTCGACTCGATTTCCAAAGACGGCAAGTAAACGGCGATAATATAACCAGTGAACACCGCGACCGCACGGTCAACGGCGCCCCACAGCGCCAGTCCCCGATCCACTGGTTGAAGGAATGCCGACACACGACACCTCCCCCGCCGCCGATCCGCTCCGGATCCTGGTGGCCTGGCGTCCCGACGCCGACGGCACGGAAGCCCTCGAATTCGCCGCCTGGCTGGCCCGGACCACCGTCGTGCAGGTTCGCGTCGTCATGACCTATATGCGGATCTGGCCCACCAGCAGCCGGAACAAAACGAGCTCCAAATACAAAAAATGGCACCGCCAGCAGGCGGAACGCTACGCCAAGAAGGTCACCTCCGCGTTGCAGGAGGCGGGCCTCGCCGATTCCCACTGGGACGAGCGTGTCGCCGTGGTCAGCGACGGGACCTCCGAGGCCGGGATGTTGACCCAGGCCGCCGAGGACTACGACGCCGACCTGCTCGTGCTGGGCACGAACGCGACCGCCCCCAAGGGGCGTTTCCGCGCCGGCTCCACGGCCGAAACCCTGCTGCACTCCTCCCCGCACCCCGTGGCCCTGACGCCGCGCGCCGTGAAGTTGTCCAAACGCGGGGTCACCCGGGTCAACTTGGCGCTGTTGGAGTCCGACTACACCCAGCACACGCAGCTCCTGCACTTCGCCGCGCAGCTGGCCGACCGTTGGCAGGTCCCCTTGCGGTTGGTGGCCTTCTCCCCCATGGGGCTGACGAAGACCTCCGGCAAGATTTCCGCGGACATCGCCCGCACCGTTTCCGACGACTGGCACGAGCACGCCTTGAGCATGCTCGACCGGGCCCGGGACGCGGTGATGGAAAACGTGCCTGACCTAGACGTCAGCACGGCCATCGGCGCCGGCTCTGGCTGGGGCGGCGCCGTCGACGCCCTGAAGTGGAAGAAGGGGGACCTCATCTGCCTGGACTCCGTCGAACGTGGCCCGATCGAGCGGGTGTTCATCGGCTCGACCGAAGCGGAGTTCCTCCGCCACGTGCAGGCGCCCGTCCTGATCAACCCCGCCCCTCGTCGGTAGGAACCCCTCCGGGAGAGGACTAGGCTGAGGGCATGTCCCACCCACGCAAGCCGAATGATCGCGAGCACCCGGAAAACGACTTGATGGACGACGACGCGGACTTCGCCAACCGTCGTCCGCCGGAGCCGCGCTCGGCCGAGGAACTCGCCCAGGCCGGCGACCCCGCCGAACGCGCGGCGCGTAACCGGGCCTCCACCCGGCAGGCGATCCGCTACCTGATCGGCACCATCGTGACGACCGTCCTGGTGGCCTTGCTCCTCGGCGTGATCGCCCGGCTCATGGGCGGCCCGCTGTGTGAGGCGGGGGAAGAGACGTGGCTGTGTACGGAGGCCTCCCAGGTGTGGTGGTCGATCGGCGCGTCCTTGACGCCGATCATCGCGATCACCGGCTGCGGCGTGATCATGGTCCGCAAGCTCAACGCCTACTTGCGCTGGCGCCCCTGGATGGGCGTGTTCTGGGCGTTGGTGCCCTTCACCATGGCGTGGCTGACGTGGACGCTGGGCCGGTTGGCGCTCGTCGTCTAGCTACGAGACGGGGCCGGCGGGTCCGGCACAGTCCAGGCACACGGCCGTGGCCGGGTCAGCGACACAGTTCTCGCAGATCAGCACTTGTTTTCGACAGGTGTCCTCGTTGGCGCAATTGACGAAGACGTCGTTCGGCTCCCCGCAGTGGACGCAGCGGCCTAGCCGGGTGTAATCGTCGCCGAAGTCGGTGTGCATGCGACCGTCAAAAACGTAGAGCGAGCCCTCCCACAGGCCTTTGTTGCCGTACTTTTCGCCGTAGCGGACGATGCCGCCGTCGATTTGGTAGACCTCTTCGAAGCCGCGGTTTTTCATCAGCGCGCTCAGGACTTCGCAGCGGATGCCGCCGGTGCAGTAGGAGACGACGGGCCGGTCTTTCATCCAGTCGTATTTTCCGGAGTCGAGTTCGGCGATGAAGTCGTGGGTGGTGTCCACCTCCGGCACCACGGCGCCGCGGAACTTGCCGATCTGCGCCTCCATGGCGTTGCGGCCGTCGAAGAAGACGACCTCGTCGCCGTGCTTGTCGACGAGCTCGTGGACCTCCTCCGGCGCCAGGTGGGCGCCGCCGCCGACCACGCCGTTCTCGTCGACCTTGAGCTCCCCCGCCGCGCCGAAGGCCACGATCTCGTCGCGGACCTTCACGCTGAGCTTCGGGAAATCTTCCGCGCCGCCTTCGGACCATTTGAACTCCATGCCCTTGAAGCCCGGGTAGTCCTTGGTCTTGCGGACGTATTTCTTGCACGCCGCCATGTCCCCGCCGACGGTGCCGTTGATCCCGTGTTCGCTGATCAGGATCCGGCCCTTCAATCCCAGGGATTCACACAGGTCGCGCTGCCACAGCATGACCGCGGTGGGATCGGCGATGGGCGTGAACGTGTAGTACAGGAGAATTTTGCTGATGGCCACGTATGCGGAGTCTAGTCGGCGACGCCCTAAATCCACGGATCCGGGGCGGAGGCGATCAGCGCTTGTGATAGAGCGCCTTGCGCCAGTACACCGGCTCGGACGTCACCAGCACGCCCAGGTTGCGGAAGATGTCCTCGTCGTTCAGGTCAGCCCACTCCGAGCAGTGCTTGTA
>CALZCR010000068.1 GCA_945631445.1 uncultured Corynebacterium sp.
CGTTGATGTGCTCGCCGGTGAACATCGCCTCGATGGCCTGGCGCAGACCGGCGGCGTCGGCGAGCTCCCCGAGGGCCTTGACGACGTCCGCGTCCACCAGGTTCTTCGACAGGTCGACGTGCAGGCCGGCGGCGTCGAAGGTGAGCTCCGCCGCCCGAGTGGGGGACGCGGCGAACAGCTGGCGCAAGGAGAGGCCCTTCTTCTCCTGAAAAAGGCTGGCCAGCTGCGACCACTCGGCGGTGGCGGTGATGTCAGACATGATGCGGCTCCTGGTACGGCGGGTTGTTTCTTGCACCGAATCTACTTCAATTGCGTGACCGGGGCCGGACGATTGCCAAGGAGTGGGGTTATAGTCGGGGCATGAGCATCGTGAAGATCAACGCAATTTCCGTCCCCGAGGGAGCCGGCTCCGTGCTGGAGGAGCGCTTCGCCGCCCGCAAGCAGGCCATCGACTCGCAGCCGGGTTTCGAGGGCTTCCAGCTGCTGCGCCCGACCAAGGGCGAGGACCGCTACTTCGTGGTCACCCGTTGGGCCGACCAGGAATCCTATGACGCGTGGTGGGAGAGCGCTGGCCAGGCCGCCCACGGGCAGAAAGACGGCGAGCAGCCGCGCAAGCCGGTCTCCGACAAGGCGGAGCTGCTGGAGTTCGACGTCGTCATCGACTCCCTCGAGCAGGACTAAAACACGGTGAACGCCGCGGGGCGCCCGTCCGGGGCACAGACGAACCGGGTCAGAAAGACGACGCCGCGATCAGCCAAGCTTGCCCCGGCCCAGGCGTAGCAGCACGTTCGCCAGCGCCGGGCCCTCCTCACCGAGCTCGTCGCGGAACTGATTGATGATCGCCACCTCGCGGGTGTGCACTAAGCGGGTGCCGCCGGAGCCCATGCGGGTCTTGCCGATCGCCTGCGCCACTTCCGTGCGCCGTTTCACGGCCTCGAGGATGACCTGGTTGAGTCGGTCGATCTCTTTGCGGTAGGACTGGATCTCGGCGTCGGACAACGGGTCATCGGTGCCGGTGGGCATGCGGATCTCTAACTCTTCGGACATGTGATCCATCTTGCCATGAGGTGGCGGCGTCAGGGTCACCTAGTAGGTTGAAACACATCATGGCTAACCACTCCGTAGATCTGACCCAAGGCCTGAACACGCAGCAGGCCGCCGCCGTCGAACACACCGGCTCACCCCTTTTGATCGTGGCGGGCGCCGGTTCCGGCAAGACCGCCGTCCTGACCCGCCGCATCGCCCACCTGATGTCGCACCGCGGCGTCGCCCCCTGGCAAATCCTGGCCATCACCTTCACCAACAAGGCCGCCGCCGAGATGAAGGAACGCATCACAGGGCTCGTCGGACCGGTCGCCGAACGCATGTGGGTGGCCACCTTCCACTCCATCTGCGTGCGCATCCTGCGGCAGCAGGCCCAGCTCGTCCCCGGGCTGAACACCAACTTCACCATCTACGACTCCGATGATTCGCGCCGGTTGTTGTCGATGATCGGCAAAGACCTGAACTTGGACCTGAAGAAGTTCACTGGCCGCGTCTTGGCGAACGCGATCTCCAACCACAAAAACGAACTCGTGGGCCCGGAACGCGCCATGGCTGAGGCCCAGACCACGAAAAACCCCTTCGAGGTCACCGTGGCCGAGGTCTACGCCGAATACCAACGCCGCCTGCGCGCCGCCAACGCACTGGACTTCGACGACCTCATCGGGGAAGTGGTACGCATCTTCACCGAGTACCCGCAGGTCACCGACCACTACCGCCGCCGCTTCCGGCACGTGCTCATCGACGAGTACCAGGACACCAACCACGCCCAGTACCGGCTGGTCGCCGCCTTGGTCGGCGACGGCCCCGACGCGCCGGAACTATGCGTGGTCGGTGACTCGGATCAGTCGATCTACGCTTTCCGCGGCGCCACGATCCGTAACATCCAGGAATTCGAGCGTGACTACCCGCAGGCACGGACCATCCTGCTCGAGCAGAACTACCGCTCCACGCAAACGATCCTCAGCGCCGCCAACGCCGTGATCTCCCAAAATCAGGGCCGCCGGGACAAAAACCTGTGGACCGACCACGGCCAAGGTGAGCGGATCACCGGGTATGTCGCCGACAACGAACACGATGAGGCCCGCTTCGTCGCCTCCGAGATCGACGCCTTGGTGGACCAGGGGCGCAATTATTCCGACGTCGCGGTGATGTACCGCACCAACAACGCTTCCCGGGCGCTCGAGGACATTTTCATCCGCTCCGGCATCCCCTACAAGGTCGTCGGCGGCACCCGTTTCTACGAGCGCAAAGAGATCCGCGACGTCATCGCCTACCTGCGGGCGCTGGAGAACCCGGACGACACGGTCAGTCTGCGGCGCATCGTCAACGAGCCACGCCGCGCCATCGGCGACAAAGCGCAGGCGATGGTGGCCTTGTACGCGGACAACCACGGGGTCTCTTTCGGGAAAGCGCTGCGTGCCGCCGCGGAAGGCAAGGTGGACATGCTGGCCACCCGGGCAAAAAACGCCGTCACCGGCTTCGTGGAAATGATGGACGGTTTGCGCACCGCCACGCCCGAGCTGCGCAACGAGGTCACCGGGCAGCCGGACCTGGGGGACTTGATCTCCCGGGTGCTGGACGTCACCGGCTACAAGGACGTGCTGGAGGCCTCGAACGACCCGCAGGACGGGGCGCGGCTGGACAACCTCAACGAGCTGGTCTCCGTCGCCCGCGAATTCTCCTCCGAGGCCGCCAACCAGGTCGCCTACGCGGAGATGGACGGCGGGGAGGTGGAGCTGGAGGAAGGCATGCCCGCCCCCGGCAGCCTGCAGGCGTTTTTGGAGCGGGTGTCGTTGGTGGCCGACGCCGACCAGATCCCCGACGACGACCAGGGAATGGTCACCCTGATGACGCTGCACACCGCCAAGGGGTTGGAGTTCCCGGTGGTGTTCGTCACCGGCTGGGAAGACGGGCAGTTCCCGCATGTGCGCGCCCTCGGCGATCCGGACGAGCTCTCGGAAGAGCGGCGACTGGCGTACGTGGGCATCACCCGTGCCCGCGAGCGGCTCTACCTGACCCGGGCCATGATTCGTTCGTCGTGGGGCAACCCGATGACGAATCCGGCCAGCCGCTTCCTGGGAGAGGTTCCGGAGGAGCTGATCGACTGGCGCCGGGAGGAACCCTCGCCCGCGGCTTCGTCCTCGTGGGGCGGCGGCGGGGCAAGCTGGGGCCGCCCCCAGCAGCCGCAGCGCGCCACTCGTCGCCCGCAGCGCAGCACCCTGCCCGCCGCGCCCAAGAGCAGCGACCTGCAACTGGCCGCCGGAGACCGGGTCAACCACGCCAAGTACGGGCTGGGGAAGGTCATCTCCTCCGACGGCTCCGGAGCACGGGCCACCGTCACCATCGACTTCGGCAGCTCCGGCACGGTGCGGCTGATGCTCATCGGTGGACTGCCCATGGAGAAGCTCTAGCCGGGGCAGCCAAGAAAGCACGAACCCCCGACCACGGCGGTCGGGGGCGAACGGGAAAGTATGCGACTTAGAGGTGGATGCCGTGCTGGGCGAACCATTCCTGCGGGTCAATGGCTCCGCCACCGTTCGGGTGGATCTCGAAATGCAGGTGCGAGCCGGTGGAAAAACCGCGGTTGCCCATGCCCGCGATGTGCTGGCCGGCGTGAACGTAGTCGCCGACCTGGACACCGAGGGTCTCCATGTGTCCGTAGACGGAGATGGAGTCGTCGTCGTGCTGGATGCGGATCCACTGGCCGTAGCCGGAGGCCGGGCCGGAGTCGATCACGGTGCCGTCCATGACGGCCAGGATCGGGGTGTTGACGGGGGCGGCGATGTCGACGCCTGCGTGGAGGGAGCCCCAGCGCATGCCGTAGCCGGAGGTGAATGCGCCCTCGGCGGGCTTGACCACGGCCGCGCCGCGGGTGGCCTGGTCGGCGGCGAGACGCTCGGCGGTGGCCTCGACGGCCTTGAGTAGCTGTGTGTCCAGGCCGGCGACCGGCTTGTATTCGGAGATGGCGAGGATCTGCGGAGCGGACTCGGCGACGGGCGCCTCGTCGATGGGCTGCGCGTCATTGGTGAGCTCGAAGTTGACGGCTTCGGTCTTCTCCGCGGGAGTGGCCTGCAGGGAAGCGGCGGCCGCGCCGCCGACACCGGCGGTGGAGGCTGCGCCAGTGGCGATGGCGATGAGTGCAACGCGACCAGTCGTTGTCTGCGAGGTGGAGATTTTTCGGTGCTTGCCACCCTCAGACCGCTGAGTCTTGATGCGCATTCTTTGTCTTCCGTTCCGTTTGGTGCCTCGCGAGGATGATGCGTGACTATGCTGTGACCATCCTGTGATGTACGGAGGATCACGATAGCGTCTCAATTTATTCCTGGCAACTACTGTGTCTGGGCAAGCTCTATCGAAGGGCGTGACCATGGCGTTACATGCCGGATTTTATATTCAGCCCTGCATAATATTCTTTCCCCCGCCCCTCATCCCGCCCGTCGACGCGCCGCCCGCCAGGCCCGCGCGGGACATGGCAAAGTAAAAGGCGATGAGCAAGAACACCAGCCCACAATCCCGGCCCACCCGCCGCCCTCGCACCGCCGGGCCGTCGAGATCACGAGCCGCGGCGAAGGCGCACGCCGCGGAACGGGGGAAAACGGAGGCTTCCTCCCGGCGGGCGGAAAAGCCCCGCCCGACGACGCTGACGGGGCGACTGCGCCGTTTTCTGCCCGTCATCGCCGTCCCGGAATTACTCGTCGTCCTGGTGCTCGTGGTGATCTCTCTCGCGGGCATCATGTTCGCGTCGGGGACGATGGGGGCCCTGCCCGCGACGATCGCCACGGCCTGGATGGCCTTGAACTTGGCGCCGGTCGTGCTGTCCGACGTCACCGTTTCCTTGTTGCCTCTGCTGCCCGCCATCGGTCTGGTCGCGTTGATCGCTCACCGGGTGCGCCGCGCGGTGCGCACCAAGGTCAGCGTCATTGATTTGGCGGTGCTGCTGGCCTGCACCCTGCTTGTGCCGGTGATCCTGACGCTGGTCGCCTGGGTGATGCTGTGGGACGCCGCGAAAGTCTTCGACCTTTCCCCGCCGCCGGTGTGGGAGGCTCTGGCACGCACGGTGCTGGTGCACCTGGCGGCGTATGTGCTGGGACTGGGGCGGAAGTTATGGCGGGCGGTGGCC
Organism: uncultured Corynebacterium sp.; assembly: GCA_945631445.1. Classification (GTDB taxonomy): domain Bacteria; phylum Actinomycetota; class Actinomycetes; order Mycobacteriales; family Mycobacteriaceae; genus Corynebacterium. Next base: position 5,165 of record CALZCR010000068.1, read on the forward strand.
AGGCATTACCGGCTGCCGTCCGAGCTTGTCGACGGCGCCGTCGACGCCGGGTTCTTCTTCCGGCGCATGGCCGTCGTGTCGCTGCCGGTCCTGGCCGGCCTCCTGCTCTTCGGTTGGGGCAGGCAAGTCCAGATGGCCGAGTCTTTCGACTCCTTCGGCGGCGGGGAGCTCATGGGGCTGCTGCTGACCTCCTTGCTCTATCTGCCCAACGCCATGATCGCGACGGTCGCGGTGCTGCTCGGCGGGGAGTTCGTGGCCGGTGAGGCGAGCGTCTCCCTCTTCAGCGTGCACCTGGTGCCCCTGCCCCCCATGCCGCTTTTCGCCTTGATTCCCGGGGAGGTCAGCCAGTGGGCGCCGGTGCTGCTGTTGATCGCCGGAGCGCTGGCGTCCTGGCAGGCGGCCCGGTCCCGACCGGGGCTGGTGCAGGCGGTCGGCGCCGGGTTGAGCGCCACGCTGACGGGTGCGGCCGCAGCGTACCTCGCCGGGGGCGAGCTCGGCTGGTACGGACACACCGGCCCCACCGTCTGGCTCGCGGCGCTGCTGGCAGGCGCCTGGGTGGGCGTCATCGGCGTCGGCACCTCGTTGATCCTGGGCCTGCTCGAGCGGCGGACGACCGTGTTGGACGCTGAGCCTGTCGAAGAAGAAGTAGAGGAACAAGTCGAGGAACAAGAGCCACAGGAAGAAACGGCAGAAGAAGCAGAAGAAGCAGAAGAAGTAGAGGAAACGCCGGAAGAAGAACCCGAAGAAGAACCCGAAGAAGAACCCGAAGAAGAAGAGACAGACGCAGTCGAAAATCACGTGGCGAGCAAGGACGAGGAAGTCGAGGACAATGCCGAAGACGCCGAAGACGAGGGCGTTGCGGAAGATGAGCGTCGTTAAGGACTAGGGTGGTAGCGGTGACAACGACATCACTGCCCGACACCCATGCTTCTCGCCAGAACGACGTGGTCGTTCTCGTCTCCGGCTCCGGCACCCTGCTGCAGGCCATTCTGGACCACCAAGACGAGACATACCGCGTGGTCAAGGTCATCGCGGACAAAGATTGCCCGGCGCTGGCCAGAGCCGAAGCGGCGGGAGTCGACCAGCAGGTCGTTGCACTCGCCGACGACCGCGACGCCTGGAACGTCGACCTCGCCGACGCCGTCGCAGCCGCAGGCCCCGACCTCGTCGTCTCCGCGGGCTTCATGAAGATCCTCGGCGCCGGTTTCCTCGACCGTTACGCCGGCCGCACCATCAACACCCATCCGGCGCTGCTGCCGTCTTTCCCCGGGGCGCACGCCGTGCGCGACGCCCTGGCCTACGGCGTGAAAGTGACCGGCTCCAGCGTCCATTTCGTGGACGCCGGGGTGGACACCGGAGAAATCATCGCGCAGGAAGCCGTCACGGTTTACCCCGATGAGACAGAGGAAAGCCTGCATGAGCGCATCAAGCAGGTGGAGCGTCGGCTCATCGTCACGGTGCTGCGATCCGCACGCACCGACAACACCACAGGGAAGGTTCAGTTTGCCAATGAGTGATGGCCGCAAGGAAATTAAGCGCGCACTGATCAGCGTGTACGACAAGACCGGGCTCGAAGACCTGGCCAAGGCTCTCGGCGACGCCGGCGTGGAGATCGTCTCCACCGGCTCCACCGCCGCGAAGATCGCCGCCGCCGGGGTACCGGTCACCCAGGTCGAAGAACTCACGGGCTTCCCGGAGTGCCTCGATGGCCGCGTGAAGACCCTGCATCCGAAGGTCCACGCCGGCATTCTGGCCGACACCCGCAAGGACGACCACCTCAGCCAGCTGAACGAGCTCGGCGTCGAGCCGTTCCAGCTCGTGGTGGTCAACCTCTACCCGTTCACGGAAACCGTCGCCTCCGGCGCCACCTTCGACGAGTGCGTCGAGCAGATCGACATCGGCGGGCCCTCCATGGTCCGCGCCGCGGCGAAGAACCACCCGTCCGTGGCCGTCGTCACTGACCCGGCCCGCTACGACGACGTCGCCAAGGCGCTGAAGACCGACGGGTTCACCCGCCCGGAGCGCACCGAACTGGCCCTCGAGGCCTTCCGACACACCGCGTCCTACGACGTTGCCGTCGCCACCTGGCTCGGCGAGCAGACCCAGAACGAAGGTTTTCCGGCCTGGCTCGGCGAGAGCCACGAACTCAAGGACACCCTGCGTTACGGGGAAAATCCGCACCAGCAGGCCGCCCTGTACGCTGAGGCCGGGGCGCCGGGACTGGCCAACGCCGTCCAGCACAACGGCAAGGAGATGAGCTACAACAACTACCAGGACGCCGACGCCGCGTGGCGCGCCGCCTGGGACCACGAGCGCCCGGCCGTGGCCATCATCAAGCACGCCAACCCCTGCGGCATCGGCGTCTCCGACGAGTCCATCGCGGACGCGCACCGCAAGGCGCAGTGCTGTTAAGCGCTAAGATCTTAAGGGTTGTTCATAGCAGTATTAAGTGAGGTCCGAATCGAGTTGGGTGTTATTGTCTAGTTATTCTTCT
>CALZCR010000069.1 GCA_945631445.1 uncultured Corynebacterium sp.
CGTCTCCGACTGATCGGCTGGCCCGGGTTTAATGACCGCCGACCTAAACCGGAAGTGACTTACACCGTGGAGCTACTGCTCATCCTCATCCTCGCCGGCGCCGCCGGCCTGTACTTCATGAACCGCAACGAGAAGAACAAGAAACAGGAGCTGGAAGCCTCCCGCCTCGACGACGCTCTCGCCGACGCCCGTCGCTGGACGGAACGCCTGGGTTCGCAGGTGCTGACGATCTCCGGCACGGACGCCGCGTCCACCCAAGCCATGGCTGACGCTTCGGAGCGCTACAACGCCGCGTCCTCGCAGGTATCCACTGCCTCGACGGTCAAGCAGGCCCAGCTGGCCCGGGAGTCGGCACTGGAAGGCATGCATTACGTCAACGCCGCCCGCGAGCTCATGGACATGGGCGCGGGACCAGAGCTGCCCCCGCTGGAGGGGCAGCGCACCGGGGGAAAGGTCAGGGAGCGCCGCACGGTCGAGCACGACGGCCAGACCCTGACGGCCTCGCCGGTGGCCACCGACGATACGCCGAACTACTACCCCGGCGGCAACGTCGCCGGACGTCCGGTCCCGGCCGGCTGGTACTCCGCCCAATGGTGGGCTCCGGCGATGATCTCCGGCATGTGGACCGCCACCTCCATGATGATGTTCACCTCCATGTTCGCGGGCATGTCCGGCGTCGGCTACGGCGGGGACGCTTGGGCCAGCGGCTACGGCGAAGGCTATGAAGACGCGATGGCCGGGGAGGACATGGGCGGCGACATGGGGGCCGAGGACATGGGCGGCGGTGAAGATATGGGTGGCGACATGGGTGGTGACATGGGCGGCGATGACGGCGGCGGCCTCTTCGGCTTCGGCGGCGACGACGGCGGCGGCCTCTTCGGCGGCTTGGACTTCGGCTTCGAATAAGCCGTTCCCCCACTCCCCACCATAAAAAGACCTCCGCTCCGCAGGCCAAATTTCAGGCCTGCGGGGCGGAGGTCTTTTCTTTGCCTCATGCCCGGCTCCCGATGGGGCCGGGACGCCGGGAGAGGGGCGGGTGCGGTGTTTAAGCTTCCGGGACTTCCGGGGCCACGCCGGTGCGTTCGTACTCGAGCATGGTGTCGATGCGGCGCTGGTGACGCTCTGCGCCGGACCACTCGCCGTCGAGGAAAGCCTCGACGATGGCGAGGACCTCCTCCTGAGTGTGCATGCGGCCGCCGACGCCGATGAGCTGGGCGTTGTTGTGCTCGCGGGCCAGCTGGGCGGTCTCGACGGACCAGGCCAGCCCACAACGGGCGCCCTTGACCTTGTTGGCGGCGATCTGCTCGCCATTGCCGGAGCCGCCGAAGACGACGCCGAGGGAGCCCGGGTCGTTGACGACGCGGGAAGCCGTCTCAATGCAGAAGGCGGGGTAGTCGTCGGCGGCGTCGTAGACGTGGGCGCCGCAATCGATGACTTCGTGGCCCTTGGCGGTCAGTTGTTCTTTGACGTAGTTTTTCGCTTCAAATCCAGCATGGTCTGCTCCGAGGTAAACGCGCATGCCTCAAGACTCTAGCGAAGGAAGCCTGCCCATACGGCCACGACCCCGCCGACCTGCCCGGACAGGGACAGGAAGCGGGGTCGGGACGGGTCGAGGAGAGCCCCGGTCAGCGTTGTGCGTCAGCGCGGTCGCGGCCCCGGTTTTTCTGGAGCACCTTCCAGATCAGCCAGATACCGCCGATCATGAGCAGCACCGGCAGGATCCGGAAGAAAAAGCTGAGGGCAGCCACAAAAGCGCCGATGGTGCCGACCGCGCCAGCCAACAGGGTGATCACGGCCAGCCCCAGGGACAGGCCTTTATTGCGGTCCCACGTGTAGAAGGTTCCGATGCCCGCGAGCACCGCGATGACGATTGCTGTGACGGTAAATCCCATAGAACTAGTCTACGTGGTTTTTACTTCCAGCCGCCGAGCTGCGGCATCTCAGTTCGGTTGCGTTTCATCTCGAAGAAGTAGGGGTACGCGGCGAGGGTTTCGTAGGCGTCGAAGATCTCGCCGGCGCCCTCGCCCTCCGGGAAGCGGGTGATGACGGGGCCAAAGTAAGCGTTGCCCTCGACCTGGACGATCGGGGTGCCGGAGTCGGAGCCCACGGCGTCCTGGCCGGCCTGGTGGTACTTACGCAGGTCGGCGTCGACCTCCTCGGTGTCGGCCACGTCGGCGTAGGAGGCGTCGAGCCCGGCAGACTCGAGGGCGCGCTTGATCACGTCGTTGAAACCGCCGAAGTCGTCCTTGGAGTTCTCCCCCTCTTCATGGACGATCTCCCCCATGGCGGTGTACAGCTCGTCTATCTTCTCTGGCTGCTCGTTCTTGACCTTGGCGAACACGCGGGCGGGACCCCAGTTGGCCTTCATCTTGTCGGCGTAGTCGGCCGGGATGTCGGCGCCCTCGTTGAGGATGGACAGGGACATCGGGATGAACTCGAGGTCGATGTCGCGGACCTTTTCCACTTCCTTGATCCAGCGGGAGGTCTTCCACGCGAACGGGCAGGAGACGTCGAACCAGAATTTTACGGTGGTGGCCATGGCGGCACGCCTTTCTTTATCTTTCAAGTATTTTCGGTACGTTTCCCACCCTAGCCTATGTCCCGCGGACGTGCCCGTGGCCCATACATTCACCCCGATTACGCTGTTCCCCATGACTTCCCTCAACCTCCCCGAGACCGCGGCGGCCGCCCGATCCGCCCTCATCGACGTCGATCACTACAACGTCACCCTCGACCTGACCGGCAGCGAGACGCACTTCACCTCCCGCACCGTGGTCGCCTTCCGCACCACGCACTCCGGCTCCACCTTCATCGACCTGCGCACCGACGACGTTCACCAGGCGTTGCTGGACGGTGAAGAACTCGACGTCTCCGACTACGACGCCGAGGCCGGGCTGGCGCTGAACGACCTCGCCCCGGGCCAGCACATCCTCATGGTCACCGCCACCATCCCCTATTCCCGCACCGGCGAAGGACTGCACCGCTTCACTGACCCGGCCGACGGGAAGATCTACCACTACACCCAGTTCGAGACCGCCGACGCCAAGCGCGTCTTCGCCTGCTTCGACCAACCGGACATGAAAGCGACCTACGACCTCACGGTCACCACCGACCCGGCGTGGCGGGTGATCTCCAACGAACCGCAGACCACCGTCATCGAGGACGGCAAGGCCGTGCACACCTCCACCATCGATTACCCGCTGCCGACCTACCTGATCGGCCTGTGCGTGGGCGAGTACGCCGAGTTCACCGACCTGTGGCGCGGCGAGCTCACCCACCACGACGAGACCCCGGCCGAGCAGCCGCACCAGGTGGAGATCCCCCTGGGGCTCTACGCCCGCGCCTCCATCGCCGAACACCTCGACGCCGAGCGGCTGTTCACGGAGACCAAGCAGGGCTTCGACTTCTTCCACCGCAACTTCGGCGTGCGCTACCCCTTCACCAAATACGACCAGATTTTCGTGCCCGAGTTCAACGCCGGCGCCATGGAAAACGCCGGGTGTGTGACCATCCGCGACGAATACGTCTTCACCTCGCAGGCCACGCACTACAAGTACGAGCGCCGCGCGGAGACGATCCTGCACGAGATGGCGCACATGTGGTTCGGCGATCTGGTGACCATGCGCTGGTGGGGCGACCTGTGGCTCAACGAGTCCTTCGCCACCTGGGCCGCCGTGATCTCCCAGGCGGAGGAGACGCAGTATGAGACCGCCTGGGTGACTTTCGCCAACGTCGAGAAGGCCTGGGCGTACGCCCAGGACCAGCTGCCGTCCACGCACCCGGTGTCCACGGACGCCTCCGACGTCGAGACCGTCGAGCAAAACTTCGACGGCATCACCTACGCCAAAGGCGCCAGCGTGCTCAAGCAGCTGCAGGCGTACGTGGGCCGGGAGAACTTCTTCGCCGGGGTGCGCCGCCACTTCGTGAACCACGCCTGGTCCAACGCCACCTTCGACGACCTGCTCGGCGCCCTCGAGCACTCCTCCGGCCGCGACCTGTCCTGGTGGGCCGACGAGTGGCTCAAGACCACCGGCGTCAACCACCTCTCCGCCGACGTCACCGTCGAAGACGGAAAATACACCTCCTTCGCCGTCGCCCAGACCGGCGAGACGCTGCGCACCCACCGCATCGCCGTCGGCCTGTACTCACTTATCGACGGCCGGGTCACCCGCACCCGCCAGCTCGAGCTGGACATTGCGGGAGCCTCCACCCCGGCGCCGGAACTTCACGGCGCCGAGGCCGCCGACCTGGTGCTGGTCAACGACGACGATCTGACCTACGCCATCCAGGACTTCGATCAGGCTTCCATGGACTTCCTGCTGGCCAACATCGACAAGATCGCCGACCCGATGGCCCGTACCCTATGCTGGTCCGCGGCCTGGGAGGCCACCCGCAGCGCGACGTTGCGCGCCCGCGACTTCATCGCGCTGGTCGCCCGCGGCGCAGGGGCCGAAACCGAACTCGCCGTCCTGGAGCGCATCCTCGGCCAGGCCATCCAGGCGCAGCGCGACTACGCCGACCAGGACTGGGCCGCGGACTCCACCGCGCTGGCCGACGCCCTGCTCACCGGCGCGCGAGAATCCTCCCCCGAGACCGCCCTGGTCTACGAACAAGCGCTGGCTAAAGTCGAGCTCACCGACGACGCCGCTAACTTCTTCGTCGGCAAGCTCGCCCAATCCGACGACGCCGAGACCCGCTGGCGGGCGCTGACCGCGCTCGTCGCCCGCGGGCAGCGCGGCGAACAAGATATCGCGGAACTGCTCGCCGAGGATCAAACCGCCTCCGGCGCGATGTCCGCCGTCCTGGCCCGCGCGGCCCTGCCCGACGAGCAGAACAAGCGGGCAATCGTCGATGAGCTGATCGCCGGAGACCTGTCCAACCTGGCGGCCCGCCATAAGCTGGCGGGGCTGACCTACGCCGGCGCCGCACCACTTCTCCAGCAGTTCACCGCCACCTTCTACGACGTGGCCCTCGACATCTGGGAACGCCAGTCCACGGAGATGGCGCTGAACACGCTGACCGGGATCTACCCCTCCTGGGACGTCACGGAGGAAGGCGTCGCCCGCGCGGAGGAGTTCCTGGCGCGCACGGATCTGCCCGCGGGACTGCGCCGCCTGGCGTCGGAAAGCCAGGACCGGCAACGTCGGGCCCTGCGCCTGCGGCGCGTCGACGCCGCCGAATAACCGGCGGTCTTAGTTGACCGGGCCGAGCAGCGCCTTGGCGTAGGAGGCGTGCAGGGATTCGTTGTCGGAGGGATGGTAGAGGCCGGCGAGCACGTCGCGGTACAGGCGCTGTAATTCGGAGGTGCGGAAGTACTGCGCCCCGCCGGTGGTGCGGATCGCCAGCTCGACGGCCTCCTTGGCTGCTTCGGTGGCGCGGTTTTTGACCCCGGAAAAGTGCAGGAACCACTTGGCGCCGTAGTCGCGCTCGGTGAGGTGGTCGACGTCGTCGGTGAGCTTGTCCAACTGGAGCAGCACGCCGTCCATGAGGATCCCGGCGTCGGCGATCTGCCAACGGATGTCCGGGTCGTGGGAGTACGGGGCGTTATTGACGTGGCTGCGACGCTTGCCGGTGATCTCCACGGCGAGGTTGACCGCGCGCTCGCCGATGCCGGCGTAGACGCTGGCCAGCAGCAGCTCGAAGGGGCCGAAGATGCCGAAGACCAGCGGGTCGGGGTTCGGGCCGAGCGGGGTGTGGGCGCCGACGTGCGCAGGCTTCATGGCCACCTCGTGCAGCTTGGTGGTGCAGGACTGGGAGGCGCGCATGCCGAGGGTGTTCCAGTCGTTTTTAATCTCGATGCCCTCGGCGCCGCGTTCGATAAAGCCGAAGACGAGCTCGTCCTTGTCGCTGAGACGGGCATGGACCAGCAGTTTGTCCCACACCGGTGACAGCGAGGTGAAGATCTTGGTGCCGGTGACGGTGTAGCCGCCGTCGTCGGTGGGGTCCGCGGTGGAAACGGAGTCGAAGAGCACGGCGTCGTTGCCGCCCTCGGAGATGCCGAAAGCGAAGATATCGCCGTCGACCGCGTCTTCGAAGACCCAGTTCAGGGTGTCGATGCCGCGCAGCCACATCGTGTAGGCCACGCCCATGATCACGTGGTGCATGTTGACGCCCAGCGCGGTGGCGGGGGCGGCCTGCGCGAGGCGGCGCTGCGCCCGGGAGACCTCCTGGAGGGTGAAGCCCTGGCCGCCGAACTCCTCCGGCACCAACATGGTCAGGTAACCGGCGGCCTTGAGGTCCTCCAGGTCCTGGGTGAAGAATTCGTTGCGTTCGTCGTAGCCCGCGGCACGATCGCGCAAGGTCTCGAGCAGCTCGTCGGGAAGAAGTTCGATAACGCGGGGGCTGTGCTCTGCGGTGTTCATGTGGGGAGCTTTCCTGTCCTTCGGGTACTTTCGGTGTCGTCCACTCCAAGGGTAACGATGAAAGAATCTTCATCTTGGCTTCATCGACGTTTCACGACGCCCGGAGACACTGAGAGAACACGACGGCCCTCGGTTACCGAATGTCCACGTCGTCTCGTCCAGCCCATCGAAGGAGCGCCCGTTATGTCTGCCGTGAAGCGCTATGCCCCGGTTCTCTCCATCGTGGGGTTGCTCCTCCTGGTGGCCTTCGGCGGCGGCGCGCTGGCGAACAACCAGCAGGCCCCGCAGGTCGCCCCCGCCGACGCCACCATCGAACTGTCGCCGGCGCAGGGCACAGCGACGAGTCAAACGGAACGATCGACGGATCCCGGCTCTGTCTCGGCGGATGAGCCGACCGAAGAGACCGGCGGGGCCGATCCCGCTCCCCCCGTACCCGCTGCGCCGGCCCAGCCCGCCCAGCCCGCTCCCCCACAACCGCCGGTGGCGGTCCACACCTACCCGGACTGGGACGACGATTGGGATGACGACGATGAGTGGGGCGACGACTGGGACGACGATGACTGGGATGATGACGATGATGAGTGGGACGATTAATTTCTACGGCGGTCGGCCATGAGCACCCCGACCGGCTCCGCGTCCGCGCGGTTGAGCGCGCCCGCATCCCTGCGGTGGCGCATCGTCTTCTGGATCACGGTGGTCGTGGCTACGGCGCTGATCAGCGTCGTGCTCATCACCCGCTCCCTCCTCATCGCGAAAGTCGTCGAAAACTCCAACTCGGCCGTCACTCAGGAGCTGCAGGAGTTCCAGCTTTTCGCCCAGGAGGGCCGTGACCCGAACACCGGGGAACACTACGACGACCCGTACACGTTGATCAACGCCTTCATGACCCGGCAGATCCCCGACGACGAGGAAATCTTCGTCGGCCTGGTCGGCGACACCGTCTTACAACACGACTTCACCTCGATCGACGACGTCCACGCCGACCCCCTCACCAAAGACGATCCGCTGTTGGACGTCATGTTCGCCACCGCGCAGTCCTCCGGGATCTACGACCATCCGGAGCGCGGCCGCACCCACTGGGGCCGCATCGACGTCGGCGGCGGGGAGCAATCTGCGGCTTTCGCCGTCGCCAACCTCAGCCAAGAGGCGCGGGCGGAAGCCGATCAGCAGGTGCGCATGTTGTCGACCTTCGCCGCCGCGGGGCTGTTGGCGTCGGTGCTCATCGCGTGGCTGATCTCCGGGCAGATCATCGCCCCCGTCCGCCAACTCGAGAAG
>CALZCR010000070.1 GCA_945631445.1 uncultured Corynebacterium sp.
CGCAAAGAGCCGCGGCTACAGCGCAAGCCGTTTTTCCTTCACGGGCACGGGCGGCCGGTGGGCGGCCTGCCCGGGGGGCGGGGGGTGCTCGCTCGAGGTGCGCGGTGGGCGGGTCGGGGGGGGGCGGCGGGGGGTGGGGTCGGTGTGTCGCGGGGGGGGGCGCCGCGGCGGGCGGCGCGGGACTTGATGGACAAGGACTACGCGCTGGCCCGCACGCTGCTGGAGCGGTTGTATCGCGGGAAAGACGGGGAGCGGAGGTTACGGGAAGAGTTCGCGGCGATGACGAGGCCGGGTGTGCGTCTGCGCTCCTTGGTGGAGCATGCTGCGGTGGGCGCCGACAGCGAGTTGGAGCGCACCTTGTTTCGGGAACTGCGGCGGCGCGGCGTGCGGGTGCGGCAGAACGTGGCGGTCGCCGGCTACCGCTTCGACGGTCTGGTGGGCGAGCACATCCTCGTGGAAGTGGACAGCTACCGGTATCACTCGGCGTCGGTGCTGGGCGGTGCGGAAACCGCGGAGTCTTTCGTGCGCGACAGGTTCAAGGCCAATGTGGCGCAGCACCTCGGTTATCTGGTGCTGCGCTACAGCGACGCGGACATTGATTTTCACCTGGCGGACGCGGTGGACCAGGTCGAGGCGATCGTGCGGGACCGTCCGCCGGGAAAACTGATCTCGCAGGATCGGTTGACGGGCAGGGAGCGGCGGCCGGTGTGGGAGTGGCACCACGGGATTTTGCAGTATCGGGGGCGGTGAGGCGCCCCCGCTGTCCCTTCGACCAGACGTATCGGCCGGATCCGGGCCAGCTGGGGCGGATGTGTCTGGTCGAAGGGACACGCAGGCCCGCACGAGGGCATTTGCCCCGCGCGGGTCAGTGATTACACTGGGGAATTAGCAATCGAGGAAGGTGAGTGCCAATGGCGGGAGCGACGGATCGGCGGCGTGGACAAGTTCTGCGCGCCATCATCGCCGACTACATTTCCCTGCACGAACCGGTGGGGTCGAAGGCGTTGCTGGAGAGACACCAGATCAACGTCTCGTCCGCGACCATCCGCAACGACATGGCGGTGTTGGAGTCCGAGGGCTACATCACCCAGCGCCACGCCTCGTCGGGTCGGGTCCCCACGGAGAAGGGCTACCGGGCGTTCGTGGATTCGATCCACGACGTCAAGCCGTTGTCCACCCCGGAACGCCGCGCGATCGTGACGTTTTTGGAGGAAGGCGTCGACCTGGAGGACGTGTTGCGCCGCAGCGTGCATCTGCTGGCGCAGCTGACCCGGCAGGCGGCGGTGGTGCAGTTGCCCACGTTAAAGACCTCGCGCGTCAAGCACTGCGAGGTGGTCGCGCTCGGCCCGCTGCGGTTGCTGCTCGTCCTGATCACCGACACCGGCCGGGAGGACCCGCGCAACGTGGAGCTGGCCTCGCCCGTCGCGGAGGAGCAGGTGCACCGCATGCGCGACCTGCTCAATGAGGCGCTGCAGGACAAGACCATGGCGGAGGCGTCGACGAGGTTGGCGGAGCTGGCGGCCCAGTCGCCGCCGGAGCTGCACGAGCACATGCTGCGTGCGGCGACGGTGCTGCGCGAGACGCTGGTGGATCAGCCCAACGACCGCCTGATCATGGCGGGCGCGTCGAATCTGACGCGCATCGCCCGGGATTTCCCGGTGGGGCTGCCGGACGTGATCTCCGCGCTGGAGGAGCAGGTGGTCATGCTCAAGCTGATGGCGGATCTGCCGGATCTGGGCAATGTGTCGGTGGTGATCGGGGAGGAGAACGAGGAGAAGCAGTTGCACGTCGCCTCGATCGTCACCAGCGCGTACGGTAACGAAGAGGACGGCAAGCTCGGCGGCCTCGGTGTGGTGGGGCCGACCTACATGGACTATCCGGGAACTATGTCGAAGGTCTCGGCCGTTGCCCGGTATGTGGGTCGCATCCTGCAGGGTGAGTAAGATCGCCCACCAGTCAACAACAATAATTCACTTAGAAAGACTCATATAACGTGGCTCGTGACTATTACGGCATCCTGGGCGTCGACAAGTCCGCCTCTGACGCGGAGATTAAGAAGGCGTACCGCAAACTGGCCCGCAAGTACCACCCGGACGTCAACCCCTCCGAGGAGGCGGCCGAGAAGTTCAAGGAACTGTCCACCGCCTACGAGGTGTTGACGGACGCGGACAAGCGCCGTGTCGTGGACATGGGCGGCGACCCGATGGAGTCCGGCGGCGGCATGCCGGGCGGCGGCCAGGGCGGATTCGGCGGATTCGGCGACATCTTCGAGGCCTTCTTCGGCGGCGGCGCCGGCGGTTCCTCGGGGCCGCGTTCGCGCGTGCAGCCCGGCAACGACGCCTTGTTGCGCACTGAGGTCACCTTGGAGGAGGCTTACGCCGGGGTGCGCAAAGACGTCACCGTGGACACCGCGGTGCTCTGCGACCGGTGCGAGGGCAGCGGCTCAAAGACCAAGGCCAAGCCGGTCACCTGCCACTCCTGCGGCGGCAGCGGGGAAGTGCAGTCGGTGGAGCGTTCCTTCTTGGGCAACGTGCTGACCACCCGCCCCTGCGGCACCTGCGAGGGCTACGGCGAAATCATCGAGGACCCGTGCAGCCACTGCGACGGCCAGGGCCGCATGCGCAAGCGCCGCAACTTGACGGTGACCATCCCGGCGGGCATCGACGACGGCATGCGCATCCGCATGTCCGGCCAGGGTGAGGTCGGCCACGGCGGCGGACCGGCCGGCGACCTGTACGTGGAGACCCGCGTCAAGCCGCACCCGGTGTACCGCCGCGACGGCGACAACCTGCACGTCGACGTCAAGGTCCCTATGGTCGACGCCGCCTTGGGCGTGACCTTCACCGCCTCCGACCTCAAGGGCGAGGAAGTCAGCCTGGAGGTCGCCGCCGGCACCCAGCCGGGCCAGACCATCGTGCTGGAGGGTGAAGGCATGCCGCGCCTGCGCCGCGAAGGCCACGGCAACCTCATCGCGCACGTCAACGTCATGGTGCCCAACGAGCTCGACGACAAGACCCGCTCCCTGCTCGAGGAGATCCGCGACTTGCGCGCCGAAAACTCCTCCGTGCACAGCGACGACGACGGCGACGGCGGGTTCTTCTCCCGCCTGCGCGACCGGTTCAAGCGATGAGTCTGCCGGTTTTTCTCACCGAGACCCTGACCGGTGAGCAGCTCACGCTCACCGGCGGGGAGGGCCGGCACGCGGTGACCGTCAAACGCATCCAGCCGGGCGAGCGGGTCCTGCTCATCGACGGCTCCGGCGCCGCCGCCACCGTGGAAGTCACCGAGGTCAGCGGCAAGGACACCTTGGTCGGCGACGTCGTCGAGCGCCACCCGCACCAGCCGCCGCGGCCCTATGTCGTGGTGGTCCAGGCGCTGCCGAAATCCGAGCGCAGCGAACTGGCCGTCGATTTGGCCACCCAAGCCGGCGCCGACGAAATCATCCCCTGGCAAGCCGCGCGCTGCGAAGCCAAATGGACGGACGCCAAGACCCCCAAGCACGTCGCCAAGTGGGAGGCCGCGGCCACCGCGGCGGCCAAACAATCGCGGCGCACCCGCATCCCGCCGATCGGCGAGCCGGTCACCACGGCGCAGCTCGCCGAGCTCATCGCCGGGCAGACCGCCTACGTGCTGCACGAGGACGCCGCGGAACCGATCGGGTCGGTGGACCTGGACGTCGACAAGCTGTATCTGCTCGTCGGGCCCGAAGGCGGCATCGGTCCTGCGGAGCTCGACGCCCTCGGCGCACAGGCCGTGCGACTGGGCCCCGAGGTCTACCGCACCGCCAGCGCCGCCATGGTGGCCTTGTCGGCCATCGGCGCGCTGCGGCGCTGGTAAGCTCACCCACAATCATTGAAGGAAAGGCAGGGCCGGCGCCATAGTGGCTGACGTGGTCAAAACCAAGATCGAACTCGACTCCGCCTACGCGGGCGAGGTCCTCGGAGTCAACGACGACAACCTCCGAGTGCTCAACAACCTCATCGACGCCGACCTCTTCGCCCGCGGGCACGTGGTCACCGTCACCGGCCCGGGCTTCGAAGTCGCCCGCGCCGCCAAGGTGCTGCGCGAACTAGAGGCGATCGCGCGCCGCGGGCACACGATCTCCCCGGACGGGGTCAAACACGCCCTGGACATCGTCACGGTGGAAACCCCGCAGTCCGCCAGCCAGATCCTCGGCTCCGACATCATCGCCCGCCGCGGCAAAGCCATCCGGCCCAAGACCGCGGGGCAGAAAAACTACGTCGACGCCATCGACGAGCACACCGTCGTCTTCGGCGTCGGCCCCGCCGGCTCCGGCAAAACCTACCTGGCGGTGGCCAAGGCCGTACAAGCGCTGCAAGCCAAGCAGGTCCAGCGCATCATCCTCACCCGCCCCGCCGTCGAAGCCGGCGAAAAACTCGGCTTTTTGCCGGGCACCCTCAACGACAAGATCGACCCCTACCTGCGCCCGCTCTACGACGCGCTGCGCGACATGCTCGACCCGGAGATGATCCCCAAGCTCATGGAAGCCGGCGTCATCGAGGTCGCCCCGCTGGCGTATATGCGCGGACGCACCCTCAACGACGCCTTCGTCATCCTCGACGAAGCCCAAAACACCACGCCCGAGCAGATGAAGATGTTCCTCACGCGCCTGGGCTTCGGCTCCAAGATGGTCGTCACCGGCGACGCCACCCAGGTCGACCTGCCCCGCGGCACGAAATCCGGCCTGCACATCGTGCGCAACATCTTGGCCGGCGTCGAAGACATCCACTTCGCCGACATGACCGCCACCGACGTCGTGCGCCACCAGCTGGTCGGGCGCATCGTCACCGCCTACGACAGCTACGACGAAAAAACCGCCCGCCGCGCCGCCCAGCGAAAGGAAGCCCAGCAATGAGCATCGAAGTCCTGAACGAATCCGGCTACGGCGGGGTCAACGAGGAAATGCTCGTCGACGTCTGCTCTTTCGTCTTGGGCGAAATGGACATCCACCCCGACGCCGAAGTCACCCTCACCTGCGTGGACGAAAAAGTCATCACCGACCTGCACGTGCGCTGGATGGACCTCGACGGGCCCACCGACGTCATGAGCTTTCCCATGGACGAGCTGACCCCCGGCACCGGCGGGCGCCCGGACGCGCCGGGGCCGGGCCCGGCGATGCTCGGCGACATCGTGTTGTGTCCCGAGTTCGCGGAGAAGCAGGCCGCCGCGGCCGGGCACGGGCTGGGCCACGAATTGGCTCTGCTGACCGTCCACGGCGCCCTGCATCTGCTGGGTTACGACCACGCCGACGCCGAATCCGAGCGCGAGATGTTCGCGCTGCAGAACGAATTGCTCGCCGACTGGTACGACGACGTGACCCGCCGTGGGGTGGAGTTCCAGCCCAAGCCCAGCGGGGCGGCGGCCTTCCCCAGCGCCGCCGACCGGGCCGCGCTCGACGAGGTCATTCCCGGCGGGGGACTGCCCGCGATCGGCGAACCCCGTGAGCGGGATAAGTAATATCTGAATGGATCTGGCGGGGCGGTGCACGTCCCCCGCCGCCCAGGGTGCACAATGGCTGTTCATGAACATCCTGTCGATCCAGTCCGCCGTCGCCTACGGACACGTCGGAAACTCCGCCGCCGTCTTCCCGCTGCAGCGCATCGGCCACGAGGTGTGGCCGGTGCACACGGTCAACTACTCCAACCACACCGGCTACGGCGCTTGGCGCGGCCCGATGATCCCGGCGGCCGACGTCGCCGACGTCATCGCCGGCGTCGGCGAGCGCGGCGAATTCGCCTCCATCGCCGCGATCCTCTCCGGTTACCAGGGCGGGCCCGACATCGCGCACGTCATCGTCGACGCGGTGGCCAAGATCAAGGCAGAGAACCCCGAGGCGCTCTATGCCTGCGACCCGGTGATGGGCAACGCCAAAAGCGGCTGCCACGTCGCCGACGACATCCCGCCGCTGCTGCGCGACGTCGTCGTCCCGCACGCCGACGTGATCACCCCGAATCAGTTCGAGCTGGGCTTTCTCACCGGCCGGCAGGCCGGCGACCTGGACTCCACCCTCGCCGCCGTCGACGCCGCCCGCGCCATGGGCCCGAACACCGTGCTGGTGACCTCCGTGCTGCGCCCGGAGCGCAAGGAAGGCACCGTGGAGATGCTGGTGGTCGACGACCGCGGCCGCTGGATCGTGGAAACGCCCTACCTGCCGTTCAAGATCAACGGCTCCGGCGACGTCACCGCCGCGCTGTTCACCGGCCACTACATCAAGCACCGCGACGCCGCCGATGCCCTAGCGCGCACCGCCTCCTCCGTCTACGACCTGCTGGAGACCACCTACCAGGCCGACTCGCGTGAGCTGCGGCTGATCGACGCGCAGCATTACTACGCCGAGCCGCGCCTGCAGTTCCAGGTCCGCGAAATCTAGCGCTGACAGGGCGGCCGGTGCGCCCGGGACTATGCGCGCGCATAGTCGGTGACGGCAGGGTGGGTGATGGCCGCCGGGCGCGATAGGATGGAGGGCACTATTTCTGCAGTCCTCACTACCCCAAGGAGACAGGTGCACAGTTTCACCGACACCCCGGAAGGCTTCCGTTCCGGTTTCGTCAGCTTCGTCGGCCGCCCCAACACCGGAAAGTCGACCCTGACCAACGCGCTCGTCGGTGAGAAAATCGCCATCACCGCGGACCAGCCCGAGACCACCCGCCACCCGATCCGCGGTCTGGTGCACCGCGACGACGCCCAGATCATCGTCGTCGACACCCCGGGACTGCACCGCCCGCGCACCCTGCTGGGCGAGCGTCTCAACGAGGTCGTCAAAGAGACCTACGCCGACGTCGACCTGATCGGGCTGACCATCCCGGCGAACGAGAAGATCGGCCCCGGCGACCGCTGGATCTTAGACAACGTGCGGGAGGCCTCGCCGAACACGCCGATCATCGGCGTGGTCACCAAGACCGACGCCGTCTCCCGCGACGAGGTCGCCGCGCAGCTGATGGCCGTCTTCGAGCTGCTCGGCGGGGGAGACGTGGACGTCGTGCCGGTCTCTTCGGTCAACAACGAGCAGATCGACGTGCTGGCCGACGTCATCGTCAAGAACCTGCCCGAGGGCCCGAAGTTCTACCCCGACGACCACGTCACCGACGACGACACCCAGACGCGCATCTCCGAGCTGATCCGCGAGGCCGCGCTGACCGGCCTGAAAGACGAGCTGCCGCACTCGGTGGCCGTCGAGGTCGACGAGATGCTCGAGGACGACGAACGCGACCGCCTCAACGTCTACGCCGTGCTGTACGTGGAACGGCCCGGCCAGCAGAAGATCATCGAGGGCCGCGACGGGCGCCGCCTGGGCCGCACCGTGCAGCAGGCCCGCCGCGAGATCATCGAGCTGCTCGGCCGCAACGTGTACCTGGATTTGCGCATCAAGGTGCTCAAGAACTGGCAGTCGGACCCGAAGTCGCTGGGCCGGCTCGGATTTTAGATGCGCCGCGGCTCCTACCGTGACCGGGCGGTGGTGGTGCGCACCTACGACTTCGGGGAAGCCGACCGCATCGTGGTGCTGCTGACCCGCGAGCACGGCCTGGTGCGCACCGTGGCCAAAGGCGTGCGCCGCGCCAAAAGCCGCTTCGGCTCCCGCCTGCAACCCTT
>CALZCR010000071.1 GCA_945631445.1 uncultured Corynebacterium sp.
GGTGATCTCGTCGATGTAGCCGACGTAGTCTTCCTGCGGGAACTCGTTGGAGTAATTGCCGTCCTCGCCCGGGTACTCGGAGGCGACGGTGACGATGATTTCGAAGGCCGGGATGATCGGCTGTTCATCGAGCGGCTGGTAGTTCTCCACGTGGGCGGCCACCCGGTCGACGGCCTCGACCGGGGGCTGCTCGCCCATGACGCCGAGGGCGCTGCCGGAGGGGTGCCCGTAGAAGGCGATCATCCGGCGGCCCGGGAAGACCAGCCCGCCGCCGCCCGGCAATTCGCCGTTGGCGGCCAGGTCGACGCGTTCGGCGTAGTCTTCGCTGCTGCCGAACTGGGCGCCGAGCGCGATCGTGTCCCCGTTTTGGACCAGTTCCATGGACTCGGAGGTGATCCGCGGGTCCGGGTACGACAGGAGGTGCACCTCGCCGCCGGCGGCCTTGGCGGTGGCCACCGACGCCGGGGAGGAAGCGTCAGTGACCAGGATCGGCGGCAGCGAGACCGGGTGGTCCGCACCGGTGGCCTCCAGGGCGGCGATCTGTTCGACGACCTCGGCGTGGGTCGAAGCAGCGGCGTCGCTGCCTTCCGCTTCTTCCTCAGCGGCCTCGCCCGGGGTGATCTCCACGTCCGGGACCTCCAGGCCGGCGGTCTCCCCGTAGGCGAGGATCTCCCCGGCCCCGAGTCGCTCGGCCTCGGCGGCGATGTCTTCGCCGTTGTCGCCGGTGAACAGCACCATCGGTGCGCTGCGTTCCACGGCGGCCTGGGCGGCGGCGAGTTGGTTGTCGTAGTCGCGGTCAGCGACCACGAGAGCGTCGGCTTCTTCGAAGAAGCGGGTGGAGACCTCCACGCCGCTGCCGTCGGCGTCCGCGACGGTCTCGGGGCCGTCGGTCTCCAGGGTGTGCGCCTGGTCCTCTGACCCGGGGGCGGAGGCGGTGTTTTCCTGATTGTCTTCGGCGGCGTCAGTGCATGCGGTCAGCGTAAGGCCAACGGCGACTGCGGCGGTCACCGCGGTGATTCTGGTGAACAGGACTCTTGCCCTCCATCTGGGGTCGGATCATGCTAGGACGTATGTGCAGGTCACGGCGGTCATGCCATGGAAAATCGGCTTTTCCTCAAGGAAAAAGCCACTGTCAGCACAGAGTACTCAAAACTTTGGGGCTACTTGGCTTCGACAGGCGTGGGGTGGGACCTTGTTCTGCCAGGGACGCAAGGAGATATGGCACGCACACGTGATGCTTCAGGCCGGAACGGACGTCCGTTCCGGCCTGAAGTGATTTACGTGCCGACGTCTGGGCGTCGACGGTCAATGGTCGACGGAGGTCTCCAGCCTCCGGCCTAACCCCGCAAAGCGGCGGCGATGCGGTCGCCGACCTCGGTGGTCTTGACGTCCTCACCGGAGTGCTCGGTGACGTCTGCCGCGACGGCGTCCTCGATGCGGCGGGCGTTGTCTTCGTCGTCCAGGTGGCGCAGCATCAGGGCGAGCGACAGGATCGTCGCGCGCGGGTCGGCGACGCCCTGGCCCGCGATGTCCGGGGCGGAGCCGTGGACCGGCTCGAACATCGACGGGTTGGCCTTGGTGGCGTCGATGTTGCCGGAAGAAGCCAGACCGATGCCGCCGGTGACCGCGCCGGCCAAGTCGGTGAGGATGTCGCCGAAGAGGTTGTCGGTGACGATGACGTCGTAACGCGACGGGTCGGTGACCATGTAGATGGTCGCGGCGTCGATGTGGTGGTAATCGACGGTGACCTCCGGGTATTCGGCGGCGACCTCGTCGACGGTGCGCTGCCACAGGTCACCGGCGTTGACCAGGACGTTCTTCTTGTGCACCAGGGTCAGGTGCTTGCGGCGGCCCATGGCGCGCTCGAAGGCGTCGCGCACGACGCGCTCCGCGCCGAAACGGGTGTTCTGGGAGACCTCGGAAGCGACCTCGTGGGGGGTGTTCTTGCGCAGCACACCACCGTTGCCGGCGTAGAGTCCCTCGGTGCCTTCGCGGACGACGACGAAGTCGATCTCACCCGGCTCGCTCAACGGGGACGTCGAGGACGGGTAGAGCTTGGACGGACGCAGGTTGACGTGGTGATCCAAGGCGAAACGCAGCTTCAGCAGCAGCTCGCGTTCCAGCAGGCCGGGGGCGACCTTGCCCGGGGCACCGATCGCGCCGAGCAGGATCGCGTCGTGGCCCCGCAGTGCGGCCAGGTCTTCGTCGGTGAGGACGTCGCCGGTCTTCAGGTAGCGTTCCGCGCCGAGGTCAAACTGGGTCTCCTCGACGTCGTCGCGCACGGCGCGCAGGACCTTGAGTGCTTCCGCGGTGACCTCGGGGCCGATGCCGTCTCCACCGATAACTGCAAGTTTCATGGTGTGGGATATCCTTTCTCACCTACTGGGTTGGACTCATCCTAGCAGCGAGTGCCGCCCCGAGGGGCGAGAGGCGGGCAGGCACTTCCTCAGCACACCTCGTCCCACTCCCCCGGCCGCGCCAGCAGATGCGCCACCGCGGAGTCATACGTTCCCAGAACCACAACCCCAGGGTCGTCCAGCCACTCCCAGCCGACGTCCGAGTCACGGAACCGGACCTCGCGGGAGGCGTCTACGAGACTGACCGTCACCTGTACCGGCTCCCCCGTCACCAGCGACTCGCCCCGAGTGAGCCGCCACCCGTCCGGTGCGGGCGCCCCCAGCCCAAAGACCTGTGCCCCAGACACGGGCGCAACGGCCTGCCCGGTCACGACGTCATACGTGGCTGCGTCGTCACCGCCGGAGCGGACCACGACGCGGTCGTACTCGGCGTCGCAGCCATGCACGAAAACAGAAACGGTGCCGTCCTCCCCCACGTGTACGCCCGATCGGCCCACATACGTGGGCGTAGGCCACAGGGGGACGGACAGCACCGCCACCACGGCAGCGGCGAAGACTCCCAGTCCCGCCGCTTTCAGCCAGTTCACCTAGTCCAGGGAGACCTGGAAGGACTCGGCCTTGATCTTCTCGGCGATGGCCTTCTCCAGGTCCGCCGGGACCTCGGACTCGACGCGCAGGATCAGGGTCGCGCCGTCTCCCTTGGCCGCCTGGGTCAAGGCGGCGGCCTCAATGTTGATGCCGTTGACGCCCAGCTCGGAGGCGACCGTGCCCAGTGCGCCCGGGGCGTCGGTGTAGGAGAAGAAGATGTTGCGTCCCTCGGCGCGCAGATCGACGCCGCGGCCGTTGATGCGCACGAGCTTCTCCACGCGCTCCAGACCCGTCAGGGCGCCGGCGACGGCGACGGAGTTGCCGTTGGCGGCCACCAGCTTGACCTCCAGCACCGAGCGGTGGGTGATCGACTCGGTGGCCGTGGTCGTCTTGTACGCCAGGCCGCGCTGCTCGGCGACCTGCGGGGCGTTGACGAAGGTCACGGACTCGTCGGTGGTGCCGGTGAACAGGCCGCGCACCGCGGACAGGCCCAGCACGTCGACCTCTTCGGTGGAGAGCTCGCCGCGGGCGACGGCCTCGAGGCTGACCGGGGTGCCGTCGAGGAGCTTGCCGGCGATCAGGCCGAGCTTGCGGGACAGGTCGAGCCAGGAGGAGACTTCCTCGCCGACCTTGCCGCCGGAGACGTTGACGGCGTCGGCGACGAACTCGCCGCGCAGGGCCTTGAGCACGCTGTCGGCGACGTCGGTGCCGGCACGGTCCTGGGCCTCAACGGTAGAAGCGCCCAGGTGCGGGGTGACCACGACTTCCTCCAGCCCGAAGAGCGGGGAGTCGGTGCACGGCTCGGTCTCGTAGACGTCGAAGCCGGCGCCGCGGATGTGGCCGGAGGAAATCGCGTCGGCGAGCGCCTGCTCGTCGACCAGGCCGCCGCGGGCGGCGTTGATGATGATCTGGCCCTTCTTGGACTTGGCCAGCAGCTCCGCGTTGAACATGCCCGCGGTCTCGGTGGTCTTCGGCAGGTGGATCGTCACGAAGTCGGCGCGGCCCATGAGCTCGTCCAACTCGACCAGCTCGACGCCGAGCTGGGCGGCGCGGGCCGGGTTGGCGTACGGGTCGTAGGCGATGATGGTGGTCTCGAAGGCGGCGAGGCGGTGCGCGAACAGCTGGCCGATGTGGCCGAAGCCGACGATGCCGACGGTCTTGCCGAAGATCTCGACGCCCTTGAAGGAGGAACGCTTCCACTCCGCGTCGCGCAGGGTCTTGTCCGCGGCCGGGATCTGGCGGGCGGTGGACAGCAGCAGGGCGACGGCGTGCTCGCAAGCGGAGTGGATGTTCGAGGTCGGGGCATTGGCGACCATCACGCCGAATTCAGTGGCGGCCTCGATGTCGACGTTGTCCAGGCCCACGCCGGCACGGCCGACGATCTGCAGCTTCGGAGCCGCTTCGAGAACCTCACGGTCGACCGTCGTCGCCGAGCGCACCAGCAGCGCGTCAGCCTCCGGAACCGCGGCGAGCAGCTCCTGGCGGTTCGGACCGTCCACCCAACGTACCTCGACTGCGTCTCCTAAGGCGTCGACGGTGGACTGGGCGAGTTTGTCGGCGATGAGAACGACGGGCTTGCTCACGTGAGTACTCTCCTGCTCTTTTGACATAGGTTTATCGATGCCAATCTATTTCGTGCACCGATTGCCCGTCACTTTATCCTGTGCCCCACCCCGTCGCGGTATCGCTACCCGTTTTCGGGGCGGGAGGCCACCTGCGGGCGCGCGACCATGTCCGGGCCCGTCACAGCGCTTCCTCGGCCGCCGCTTCCGCTTCCCGGATCGCCCGCGACAACGCCGGCCCCGAGACGAACTCCTCTCCGAGCGCGATCAGGGGGCGGTCCGCCATCCCGACCATGGCTGCCAACCCCCGCTCCGTCGCCCGGGGATTCGCTTCCGGCACGACCCGGACCTCGGCGCCGAAACTACGGGCGTTGGCCACCGCCGCGATCTGTGACGCCGGGGTGGCCACCACCAGCGGCCCCTGTTGTGCGTCACGTCGTGAGGCGATCGGGAAGGCCGGCAGGTCAGCGGCTGGTCTGAGCTCCATCTCCTCCCACCCCGAGGTCAGCTCCACCGGAGTCACGCCGTCCAAGTTGGACACAGAATGCACCATGACCTCCGGGTCTCCGACCACGACCTCGGTGAAGCGGTGCGCCGTCAGCTCCCCCAGCGCGCTGAGCGTGCCCGGGTCGCGGATCACGGTGGTCTCGCCCACCGCCGCGGCCAGCCCCACCTGCCCGACGGTCAGCACCCGACTGGCCCCCAGCCGGGTGATCTCGTTGACCACGTCGGTATGGGTCTCCGGGGTGTAGGTGAGCACCGGGGCGTGCGTGAACACCGCCAGCGACGCCGCCCGCAATTGGGGCGCGTCGGCGGCGGCCGCGACGATCACGGTCACCGACGAGGAAAAGAACAATTCCGAGGAAGCGGTGCCGGACGGGTCGTCGAGCACGGTCGGACGTGCCGGGAAACGGTCGGCGACGTCGCGGCTGCGGTTGTCGGCGCGCAGCTCCGCCAGCGACCGCGCACCGGACGGCGCCGGGGTGCCGGTGACCGTCACCCGCGGATCCGGGGGCGGCTCCAGATAACCCGGCACGCAGCCGGCGAGTAGTCCGACCGCCAGCACCGCCGCCGCAGCGGACAGGGTTTTAGCCCGCGAAGGCATCCGGGCCTTCCCCGCCGCCGGAATAATCGGCGTCGTCGACGTCGCGGATCACCTCTTTGCCCATGGCGTGTTCGACCATGCCCACCAGTCGGCGACGGCGGTCCGCGAAAAACCCGGTGGCGTCGGAGCGCCGCATCAGCTCCGGGTCCATCTCGTGGGAAGAGAGCGTCTGGTGGAACTCGTCGTTTTCCATCAGCGACTTGGACTGCACCCGCACCAGGTAGCGGGCGGGGTCGTAGCCCGTGATGACGACCTCCGTGCGCTTGCTCATCGGGGTGCGGTTGAGCACGGAGTCCGCCAGCACCGGCTCGACGCCGTTCTCCTGGCACCACTGGCGCGGGAAGACATGCCCGAATTCAGGGTCGAGCTCGTCGTAGGACCACCGGTCGAAGATGCGGCCGGTGCGCCAGTCCCGCGCGCCCCGGCCCATCAGCAGCGCGTAGATCCCCTGCCACACGCCGGAGTCCTCGTCGATGGACAGCAGCCGGGATTCGGTGAACGCCGCGCCGGCGACGGTGTCAGGGACGGGCGCGTCGTCCTCCCGCACCCAGGCGACCACCTCGTCGACGTCGCGGGCGGCCCGGATGGTCACGGCGGCGGAACCGTAGAGTTCCCCGAATACCCCGGACCAGAACCATCGGTTGAGACGGTTCATTCCGCGGCTTTCGGTGAGCGCTCCCGGCGTCTCGTCCAGCCGGGCGAGAATCACGGCCAAGGGCACGATCTGTGCCGTATAGGGCACCTGTTCCGTGGTCAGGATGCAGCGCTGGGCGAGAAATTCCGCGGCTTTGCGGAAACTGTCGCGCAGCTGGTCGACGGCCGGGCGGTAGTCCTCCAGACGCAGGTTGACGATGTCTTCGCGCTGGCCGCGGCCGCGTC
Source organism: uncultured Corynebacterium sp. (assembly GCA_945631445.1). GTDB lineage: Bacteria > Actinomycetota > Actinomycetes > Mycobacteriales > Mycobacteriaceae > Corynebacterium. Next base: position 6,492 of record CALZCR010000071.1, read on the forward strand.
CGCGGCGACCGGTGACCAGCAGGCTGACTGCGGTGAGGAAACGGGTGCGGTCGATGCCGTCCAGGGCCGGGTACTGCCGCAGGATGGCTTCCGTCTGTGTCCAGGACTGGGTCAGCGAAAACGTGGGGTCCTCCGTGGAGTACACGGCGGTGAGCAGTTCGAAGACGTCCATCTGCAGGCCCATCTGGTTCGCTTGCGCGAAGATGGAGCCCACGCCGGCGCGGGCGGTCTCTCTGCCCAGCCGGATCATGGGCACGTCGTAGGCGCTGAGCGGCGTGGCGACGGTGGACTGGAAGGTCTTGATTCGGGCCAGAAACTCCGGGTCGGCGCTGGCCGCCATGTCGAAGAGCATGCCGGTGCTTTCGTCGCTGAGCAGACTGGCCACGGGGATGCACCCGGCGGCGACGCACGCTTCCCGGCTGTCCAGCCGGTGCTTGAGCCGGGGGCCGAAGTGCGAGGTGACCTCACCGTTTTCGTCGACCGAGAAGACCGCCTCGTCCGGCATGACGTCTTCTTCGACCGCCTTGGCCACGTCGACGAGGTAACGGCGCCTGATCCGCTTGGAACGGAAATCGACGGTGTCGACCAGCCCTGCGGCCCGGAAGCTCTGGTACAGCCCGGTCAGGCGCTGTTGCCCGTCGAGAAGCAGCAGGCCGGGGTCCTCCCCCGTATCGGGCGCGCCCGCCATGGGGCGCGGCCGGAACCGCATCGGCTCATTGCGGGTGTCCAGCGCCAGCAACGCGCCCACCGGATACCCCCGCAACACCGTGACGATCAGGGAACGGACCCGGTCGGTGTCCCAGGAAAAGCTGCGCTGGAAATCCGGGAGCTGCAGCTCGCCGTGGTTGATGCGGGCGAAGAGGTCCGGCAGTGAGTAACTGGGCGTGGTGAAAGCCATGCCGAAAGTCTATCCGGTGGCCCGGTTCGGCGAGGGCTGAGCTAGTCGCACACGAATTCGTGGCTTGCATGGTCCTGGTGCTCGAGCTGAATCGTGGAGTGTTCGATCCCGAAGGCGCGCAACCGCGCCTGTGCCTCATCGAGGACGCCGCAGCGGGAATCGTGGTCCTCGTCGATCACCAGGTGGCAAGTGGCCAGGTTGT
>CALZCR010000072.1 GCA_945631445.1 uncultured Corynebacterium sp.
AGTGCACCGCCCGCCAAGGCGGCGCCTGGGGCTGGCGCGCCGACGACTACGTCGGCGTCTACAGCTGCGGCGGCGGTAGCAACGAAGTCGTCCTCGCCCTGCCGGGAGAACCCGTCGTCGACGACAGCGACGACAAGTGGACCGTGCTCATGGGCGAAATGGGCCAAGGCGAAGAATTCCCCGCCCCACGACCCGTGGGCGTCACCGCCGCCTACTACGCCGGCTGGCAAGACTGACCCAGGCCCCCGGGCTACCCGCCCAACATCTGGTCACTGCACTGCTGCGTCCACCCAGAGGTTCCGTCGGTAAAAAACGTCGTGCCGGTCTGGTGCATGCTCGGATCACCGCAGGAAGAAATCGTCTTATCCAATTCACGTATCGGATCAACGCCCGGAGCACCAGTGAAACCCTGCACCGGGGAACTGGGGGCAGCCGGCGCCTCGACCGGTGGGGGAGCAGGCGCCGGTTCCGGCGCCAACGGAGCCTGAGCCGGGGCAGACGGTGCAGCAGTGGCAACGGGAGCCTGCTCCACGGGCTGTTCCGGGGCCGGCGCGCCGGGCTCTTCCGCGGTGTCCGCCGCCTCGGCCAGATCCAAAGGCAGGATCACAAACTCATCGCGCGCGACGGCGAAGTGAATCTCCCGGGTGTTCTCCGGCACCGGGAGATAGGCGACGCCAGTGGCCGAATACCCGGGAAATTCCGCCCTCAGATCGCTCTCGGTGGGGCTGCCGTGACAATACGCCTCTGACATGAGGTTGGTGCGGCGATCGTCCTCCGTCACCGCGGCCCACGGGGAGCTCCGGAACGGAGAGGTGAAATCAGGAGCCGCGTCCTGCGGCATCTCCGCCTCGATGGAAAGGGAGACAAACCGTGACTCCGGGGACGAAGCCTCCGGGCACGACGCCGAAACATCCAACTCCGTGAATGTCACCGTCATGCAGTCCTCGTCGCTTCCACCGCCACAGCTGATCGCGAACGGCTCATTGAGGCCGATCTCCCGGTCCGCGTTGACCTCTTCGGTCGTGGATTCTGAGGCCTTGGCACTCTCAGCGGCAGTGGTGGTTTCGGTAGTTTCTTCCGTTTGCGGATCCGAACCGCAGGCTGTCAGGGCCAACACACTGACAGCGACAAGGGACAGGATGCGTGATCGATGTAACATCGCGGAAACCTCTCTGTGAATTCACTGCCCAACTTAGTCAGATCTCGCACTGCAGGGGGTGACTTCCTCAGAAAAAGTCCCGCCTATTCCCGGAAACGCTACCAACTATGCCCCGGCACCAACGCGCTCTAAACACCCCCAGAAAAGGATCTCTGCAGAAACGCTCTCCAGCTTATTGAATGCTTAACTCGCCGCTTCGTTAGTGAGCCTGGAGTAGTTCTAGAACAGGAGACTTCGCTACATCAGCTGGGCCTAAGCCTTCTAGCCACAAACACCAGCGGTTCAAACCTCGAACTAGCTTCCGCCCCATTTTGAAAGGACGAACGTACTTTACGGCTACGAGATCGTTCATAATTTTGTCATATTCGTCTACCTCAATCATGAGGTTGCCCCCCCATCAGCAGGTCTTGACCCCTGCAACAGCGACTGGGAGAAGTGGAGACAGCGATTTCATAGCCTTCCGGACTAGCACATTCGGCCCGTCCATTACGTATGCATTGAGCCCTCGGCCCACCTGGACCTCTACTGGATTACCTTTGATGCTGGGATAAAGGCTGGGGCAGATGTCGAGAAGCCTGGTTCGCGGCAAGTCAGCAAATGATCGGCCTGACCGGTGGTACTTCGCCCTGCTCGATGACCCAGGCCTCGACTTCGCCCACACCATGGAACACGCCAAGCGCCACCACAACACAGGCGAACTCCCCAGCTAACTAACGCAACGACGCACCCCTCGCCAGATACCCCGCCATCTCCTCCTCCGGCACCATCGACCCGCCCGTCACCCACGCCACATGCACACACTCCGCCAACGCCCCGGGGTCAAGACCCAACCGCTCCAGATAGCCCTTATCCTCCGCCAGGCGCGCCGGACCGATCAGACCGGCGGCGGCAGAGGGCTCGATGCGGATGCCTTCCGTCTCGTCGAAGAGGCTGATCAGGCGGTAGAGGTTGTCGTCGTCGATGGTGAAAAAACCGTCGAGAAGTTTCTCCATCCGTCTGCCCACAAACCCGGACGGCCTGCCCACGGCCAGCCCGTCGGCGGCGGTGACGTTATCGATGCCGAAGTCCTGCACGCTGACCTGATCGTGCAGTCCGGTGTGCACGCCGAGGAGCATGGCCGGGGAGTGGGTCGGTTCGACGAAGATGCATCGCACCGCGTCGCCGAGCGCCGCTTTCAGGCCGAAGGCCACCCCGCCCGGCCCGCCGCCGACCCCGCAGGGCAGGTAGACGAACATGGGGCGCTCGACGGTGGGACGGATGTCATAAGCCATGAGCTGGCCCGCGAAACGCACGCCGGCGACGGCGTAACCCAAAAACAGCGTCACCGAGTTCTCGTCGTCGACGAAGTGGGTCATCGGGTCGCCCTCTGCCTCGGCGCGACCCTGGGCGACGGCGACGGAGTAGTCGGACTCGTACTCGACGACGGTGACGCCGTGGCCGCGTAGCCGGTCTTTCTTCCACTGCCGGGCGTCGGCGGACATGTGCACGGAGGCCTGGAAACCCAGGGTGGCGCTCATGATGCCGATGGACAAGCCCAGGTTGCCCGTGGAACCGACCGCTACCTTGTACTGCGAGAACAGTTCGCGCGCCTGCCCGGAGTTCAGCGTGCGGTAGTCGCTGTCGAGGGTGATCAGACCAGCGTCGAGGGCGATCTTTTCGGCGTGGGCGAGCACCTCGTAGATGCCGCCGCGGGCCTTGATGGACCCGGAGATCGGCAAGTGCGAGTCCAGCTTGGCCCACAGCTGGCCGGTCTGGTTTAAGGCGGCCTGCAGAGTCGGCACGCCGACCAGCGGGGACTCGATGACGCCGTAGGTCTTGGCGGCGTCGGGGAACACCTCGGCGAGGTACGGGGCGAAGCGCTTGAGACGATCGGCGGCATCACGGACGTCTTTCTCGTTCAGGCCGACGGCCGCGAGGCCTTCTGCGGCCGGGGTCGCGGTGGCTGCCGGGTTGAACCAGGAGAGCTCCGTGAGGCTCTGCAGCCGTGCAATCAGCGGGAATTCTTCAGCGATGGCGCTCAGATCGAGGGAGTCGGGGGTACTCATGGCGGGATCCTTTATGGGTCGGGGAGAAGCGGGTCAGAAGAACAGGGAGAGCAGCAGCACCATGCCCAGCGCCACCACAGAGGTGATGGTGGTGCCGATGGTCAGCGTCTTGATGGACTGCTGGACGGAGATCTTCATGTAGGACTGGTACATCCAAAACAACGAGTCGGTGACCTGTGTCAGGCCGATTGCACCGGCGCCTATGGCTAGGGCCATGATCTCCGGGGATACACCGGAGGCGGCCATCATCGGCAGCACAATGCCCGCGGCAGAAATCATCGCCACGGTGGCGGACCCGACCGCGAAATGCAGGATGATGGCGATCAGCCAGGCCATGATGATGGGGCTGACCGGCAGGACGGCGAGGGCATCGGCCAACGCGGGAGCGACCCCGGAGGCGGTGAGCACGGCGTTGAATCCGCCACCGGCGCCGATGATCAGCAGCACGCCGCCGATCGGGCCGAACGAATTGTCGGTGATCTCTGAGATATCTTTCAGGCTGCGCCCCTGCGCCAAGCCGAGGGAGACATAAGCGAAGAGCACGGAGATCAGCAGGGCGACGATGGGGTTGCCTAGAAACCCGACGACGAGCCCGCCGGTGGATTCCGGGTCGATGATCAGATGGATGACCGTCTTGGCCACCATGATCAACAGCGGCAACAGGATGGTGAAGAGGGTGACGCCGAAACCCGGCAAGTTCTTTTCCTCCGGGTCTGCCTCCGGGGTGGTGGATGTCTGCTTCGCCGCGGGGGCACCCTTCGTGGCTACCGCGCCGACGGGACTCACCGGGCCACGCGGGCGGTCGGGCCGCTGTGTGAGTGGGTCACCGCCGTCGATGCCGGCGTATCCCTCCTTTTCGCCCTCCTCGCCCGTGTCGAAGAAACGGGCGCCCAGTTTGCCGTAAAGAGGTCCACCGACGAGGGCGGCCGGGATGGCCACGATCAACCCGAGCACGATGACCATTCCGACGTCCGCGCCGAGCGTGCCGGCGATGGCGGTGGCCGCGGGGTGGGGCGGCAGGATGCAGTGGACCGTCATCAGGGAGATCGCCAACGGAAGGCCGATGGTGACCCGGGAGACGCCGGCGGCCTTGGCCACTACGAACACCAGCGGGACCAGCAACACGAAGCCGACCTCGACGAAGACGGGGATGCCGGCGATCAGGCCCAGGAAGGCCATCGCGACGGGGGCGCGTTTCGCGCCGAAGACGTTGAGCAAGGACAGGGCGAGGCGTTCTGCGCCGCCGGAGACTTCGAGCATTTTTCCCAGCACGGCGCCGAAACCGATGACTAGGACGAGAAATCCGAGGGTCCCGCCTACGCCCTCCTCAATGACGTCGACGACCTCACCGAGCGGCACCTGGGTGACCAGTGCCACTGCCAGCGCGGCGAGGGTAAGGGCAATGGATCCGTGGAACTTGAGTTTGACGATGAGGAAAACGATCAGGGCGATGGCCAGCAGCAACACCGTGACTAATCCGACGGTAGACGTCATGCGTTCCCCCTCCTTCTTTCATAAAGGTGATTCCAATATGTATGAGAGGGAGTATACCCCTAGGCAAAGGTAATCTTCCTAATAGATTTCCCTTAACTGTGATTGTTGCCACTGTAGGGAGGGCGGGGTTTACCCCTCCCGGAAGCCCAGGGGAATGAGCGTCATCAGGCGGACGTGAGCGACTTAACTCTGCTCAATGCGAAGCTCCGACAGGCGCACCTCGCCAGCTTCGTCGGAGGCGTCCAAGTCGACGGTGCCCACGAACGAGAAGGAGTTGTCGCCTTCCGGGTCTTTGAGGATCTGGCGCACCTGCCACTGTCTGTCGGAGTCGGTGAGCAGGAAGTACTCCTTGCCGCGGCTGGCCTGGCCGGTGTCCAGGTCGTCGTACTCGTCGAAGTAATCGTCCAGCAGCGCTGGCCAGTCGGGGGCGTCCTCCAGGTGCTCGGTCATCGCGTCCAGCTGCTCTTCACGCTCGAAGGCGAACAGCTCCACCAGGCGGTAGAAGTGGTTGCGGACCATGACGGTGAAGGCGCGGCGGTTTGCGGTCACTGCCGTCGGGTCCTCGACGCCGAAGGCCAGCTCGCGCTCCAGGTCCTCCTGGGAGATCGGAGTGTCCTCGTCCGACATCTGCGCCCACTCGTCGATCAGCGAGGAGTCCACCTGGCGGATCAGCTCACCCAGCCACGCCACGACGTCCTCGAGCTGCTCGGTGACGTATTCGGTGGGCACCGAGTGTTTGAGAGTGCGCCACGCGTCGGTGAGATACCGCAGGACCACGCCCTCCGAGCGGGCCAGCGAATAGGTGGCCACCAGGTCGGAGAAGGTCATCGCGTGCTCGATCATGTCGCGCACGACCGACTTCGGCGAGATGTCGAACTCCTTGACCCACGGGTTGCCCTTGGCGAAGGTCTCGTAGGCGTCCTCGAGCATCTCCTCCAGCGGCTTCGGGTAGGTCACGTCCTCGATCAGCGCCATGCGCTCGGTGTAGTCCACCCCTTCCGCCTTGAGGCGGCCGATCTCCTCGCCGCGGGCCTGCGACTCCTGCGCCCGCAGGATCGGGCGCGGGTCATCCAGGATCGCCTCGAAGACAGAGATGACGTCCAGGGTGAACGTCTCCGACTCCGGGTCCAACAGCGTCAGCGCCGCCAGGGCGAAGGGGCCCAACGGTTGGTTCAGCGCGAAGTCGCGCGGCAGCTCCTGGGTCAGGTGGTACTTACGCCCGTAGAGGTCCGTGCCCTCTTCGCGGCGGACCACCAGGCCGGCGTTGAGCAGGCCCCGGAACAGCTCCAAGGCGGTGAGGATGTCCTTGTTCTGCTTCGACCGCGGGTCGTGGTTGGTGCGCAGCAGATGCTTCATGTGCTCGTAGGCGTCGCCGTGACGGGCCAGCACGTTGAGCAGCATGGAGTTCGACACCCGGAACTGGCTGGTCATCTGCTCCGGTTCGGCGACGGTCAGGCGCTCGAAGGTCTTCTCCGACCAGGAGACCTCCCCGTCGCGGGCGGATTTCTTGCGGATCTTCTTCAGCTTCTTCGGGTCATCGCCCGCCTTGCGGCGCAGCTTCACGTTCTCGATCTCGTGCTCCGGGGCCTGGACCACGACGGTGCCTTCGGTGTCGTAGCCGGCGCGGCCGGCGCGGCCGGCGATCTGGTGGAACTCCCGCGACTTCAGGATGCGCTGGCGGGTGCCGTCGAACTTCGCCAGGCCGGTCATCAACACGGTGCGGATCGGCACGTTGATGCCCACCCCGAGGGTGTCTGTCCCGCAGATGACCTTCAACAAGCCCGTCTGGGAGAGTTTTTCCACCAGGCGGCGGTACTTCGGCAGCATGCCCGCGTGGTGCACGCCGATGCCGCGGCGCAACAGCTTCGACAGCTCCTTGCCGTAGGTGGTGGTGAACTTGAAGGCGCCGATCTCCGTGACGATCTTGTCTTTGGTGTCCTTGTCGATGATCGTCATGCTCGTCAACGCCTGAGCACGCTCCGTGGCTTCGCGCTGGGAGAAATGCACCACGTAGATCGGCGCCTTGCCGTCCTCCAACAATTCCTCGATCGTTTCGTGGACCGGAGTGAAGACGTAGTGGAAGTCCAGCGGCACCGGCCGCGTGGTCCCGGTGACTAAGGTGGTCTCCCGGCCGGTGCGCTCGGTCAGGTCCTTCTCCAGCGACGAGGTGTCGCCGAGGGTGGCGGACATGAGCAAAAACTGCGCCTGCGGCAGCTCCAGCAGCGGGATCTGCCACGCGGAGCCGCGCTCCGGGTCGGAGTAGTAGTGGAACTCGTCCATCACGACCTGGTCGATCTCCGCCTTGGTTCCGTCGCGCAGCGCGATGTTGGCGACGATCTCCGCGGTGGCCGCGATGATCGGGGCCTTGCCGTTGACGGTGGCGTCGCCGGTCATCATCCCGACGTTTTCGGGCCCGAAGATCTCGCACAGCGCGAAAAACTTCTCGCTGACCAACGCCTTGATCGGGGCGGTGTAGAAACTGCGTTGCCCGCGCGCCATGGCGATGAAGTGCGCAGCGTTGGCCACCATCGACTTACCCGATCCCGTGGGCGTGGCCAGGATGACGTTGTCGCCGGTCAACACCCCCAGGGAGGCCTCCTCCTGGGCGGGGTAGAGTTCGATGCCGCGCTGCGTCGTCCACGACACGAATGAGCCCCAAATCGCCTCTTCGAAAAGCGTTTCAGGGACTTCGGTTAAATCTGGCAGCAGGTCAGCGAGGTTCACGCCATCCACCGTAGCCGACGAGGACTGCCCGTCGCGGGAGGAACCGCTAGCGCTGCTCGTCCTCGTCGTCCTGCCCCGAAGAATCCTGTGGGCCAGCGGAGTCCTCGGCAGCGTCGCCGGCTTCGTCGGACTCTTCGA
>CALZCR010000073.1 GCA_945631445.1 uncultured Corynebacterium sp.
CGTGTATTCGTACCTGATGCAGGGCGCGATGGTGCGCGACGGCTTCGACCCTTATTCCGAAGGCGCGGCGGTCAATCCCGGGCCCTACCTGTTGGAGGTGTCGCACGACTGGCGCAATACGACCACCCCGTACGGGCCGCTGCACCTGTGGATCGGCAGCGGCGTCACCGGGGTGGTGGGCGACAACGTCGCCGCCGGGTTGCTCGTGTACAAGCTGATCTCGTTGGCGGGTTTCGCCGCGATCGCCTGGTCGGTGCCGCGTATCGCCCGCCGGCTGGGCGGGGATCCCGCGATGGCGTTGTGGCTGGGGGTGGCCAACCCGGTGATGGTGCTGCATCTGGTGGGCGGCATGCACAACGAGTCCGTGATGGTCGGGCTCGTCTCCGTGGGGCTGCTCGCCTGCCTGCGTCGACGCTTCATCCTCGGCACCGCCCTCATCGCGGTGGCGGTGGCCTTGAAGGCGACGGCGGCCATCGCCTTGCCTTTCGTGGTGTGGATGGCCACCAACCATTACGCGGGCGAACGTCCGACGTGGGCTCGGCGGGCCGGGGCTTTCGTGGCCACCGGCGCGGCCGGGGTGGCGGTGACGCTGGCGGTGATTTCGGCGGTGACCTGGTTGTCCGGCTCCTCCTGGGGCTGGCTGCAAGAGATCTCCGGCAACTCCAAGGTGATCAACCCGCTGGCGGGCCCGACTTTCCTCACGGAGCTGACGCTGCCGTTCATCCAGCTGTTCGCCCCCTCCTTCGACTACAACGTCTTGCTGGGGGTGATCCGGCCGGTGGGCACTGTCTTGATGCTGGCCGGGCTGGTGGTCGTGTGGTGGCTGTTCCGCCAGGACGACCGTCGCGCGGTGATGGGCACGACGTTGGCTTACCAGGTGGCGTTCATGACGAACTCGGTCACGCTGCCGTGGTATTACGCTTCGGTGGTGTCGCTGGCGGGCACCTTCTCCCCGCCGCGGTGGGTGTTGAAGCTCACCGTGGGGGCGTCGGTGTTCATCACCTTGTCCTTTGAGGGCAGCGGCAACCACCAGCTGTACAACCTGGCGTGGGTGGCGGCGTCGCTCATCCTCGCCTGGGTGCTGACGGTCTACGTCTTCCCCCTGGACGCGCATCTGCGCCCCGGCCTCAACCGGGACGGGGGCACGGGGCCGGGGACGAAAACGGCGGAGGCCGTTACAGCGCCATAGCCTGCGCGCGACGGATGACTTCGCGTGCGCCGTGGCCGTGCAGGGCGTCGACGGGGCGGCCCGGCAGCGTGTCGTCGGCGGTGAAGAGGTATTCGAGGATCTCTTCGTCGGTGTAGCCGCCGTCGGCGAGCACCGTGATGGCGCTGGCCACGAACTTGCTGGGGTGGTCGTGCTCGCCCACCAGCGCGGCAGGGACCGTCTTTCGGCCGTCGACGCGGAAGGCGACCAGTTTGCGGTCGGTCAACAAGTCGCCGACCCGGGTGACGGGCATGTGGAACTGTTCGGCGACGGCGGGCAGGCTGAGCAGCACTTCGTCGGCGAGCAGGGCGGTCAGGGAGGTGTTGTTCTGGCTCACGCCGATCAGTGTACGACGTGGGCCCGCCAAGTTTCGCTCGGGGTGAGAATTCGGCCATACTGTTGACCATGAGTCAGCTCGCAGTCGGGGACGTCCTGGAACGCCGGTACCGCATCGATCATCCGATCGCGCGCGGCGGCATGTCGACGGTCTACCGGTGCGTGGATCTGCGTCTCAGCCGCGAAGTCGCCGTCAAAGTGATGGACGCCCGTTTCGTCGACGACCCCGTGTTCATGGACCGGTTCCGCCGCGAAGCCCAGGCCATGGCCCAGCTCAAGCACCCGAATCTGGTGGACGTCTACGATTTCTCCTCCGAGGACGACGACGTCTACCTGGTCATGGAGTTGATCACGGGCGGCACGTTGCGCGAGTTGCTCGCCGAGCGCGGGCCCGTGCCCCCGCACGCGGCCACCGCGGTGATGCGTTTCGTGCTCACGGGTTTGTCTGTCGCGCACGCCAAGGGGATGGTCCACCGCGACATCAAGCCCGATAACGTGCTGATCAACGGCGACCACAGCGTGAAGCTCGGTGATTTCGGGCTCGTGCGCGGCATTTCCGCCGCGGCGACGAACAACGAGATCATCGGCACCGTCGCTTACCTCTCCCCCGAGCAGGTCGACGGTTCGGAGATCTCGCCCGCCTCCGACGTCTATTCCGCCGGCATCGTGATGTTCGAGCTGTTGACCGGCACGACCCCGTTTTCCGGCGGCACCGACTACGCGCATGCGATGGCCCGGCTGGAAGAAGACATGCCGCTGGCCAGCTCGCGCATCGACGGCATCCCCCCGCTGTTCGACGAGCTGGTCGCCACCGCCACCCGGCGCGACCCGGAGGATCGTTTCACCGATGCGGGGGAATTTCTCGCGGCCCTCGACGACGTGGCCGAGGAGCTGCGGCTGCCGTCTTACACCGTTCCCATTCCGCGTAACTCCGCCGCCCATCGCGCCACTGAGGTGCCCACGGACACCACCGGGGTGATCGGCGCGACCGGCGTCGTCGCGCGCGACGGCGGGCCGGCGGAGGCCGGGGACGACGGCACCGAGGTCCTGCCTGCCGCGGGAGAAGAACCGCTGGACCAGACGCGCGTGGTGGGCGAGGTTCCCGCCGCCCCGGACCCGGTGCCGGTGCAGGGCCCGCTGGAGGAGATCGGCTCCGACGGCCGCGCCAGGCAGGTCGCGGAGGTCTACGGGGAGTCGGAGGACGCTCCCCCGCCGGTCAGTAATCGTTCCCCGTGGCGGTTGATCATCGGGCTGATCATGATCGCGGTGATCGTCGCCGCCGTCGGGACGGGCGGTTGGTGGTTCGGTTCCGGCCGCTACGGTGAAATCCCCCAGGTGTTCGGCGCCGACCGCGCCGCCGCCGTCGCCCAGGTGGAGGAGGCGGGTTTCGTGCCGGCCACCCGCATCGTCTACCACGACGAGGTTCCCGTGGACCAGACGGTGGGCACGGAGCCGCCGGGCGGGACGGACCTGTTGCCCGGCGAGCAGGTCGTGGTCTTGGTCTCCCAGGGTCAGCCGACGGTGCCGGAGGTCCCCGGCGGGGTCAGTGTGGAGGATTACCGGGCTCTGGCCGAAGAGCGCACCTTGGGCGTGGACACCGGTGAGTCGGTGTACTCCTCCGACGTGCCCGTCGGCGCGGTCGCGGACGTCTCCCCCGCCCCGGGCACGCCCGTGCCGATGAATTCGACGGTGACGGTGGCCATTTCCCAGGGCCCGCAGCCGGCCACCGTGCCGGAGATCGAGGGCCAGGGACTCGCCGAGGCCCGGCGAATGGTGGACGAAGCGGGGTTGAACGTCGGCGAGGTCACCGAGCAGTTCGACGACACGATTTTCGGCGGCAACGTCATTTCCGTCGACCCGGGTCCGGGCACGAGCCTGGAACGCGGGGACCGCGTCGACCTGGTGGTCTCCACTGCGGTGCGGGTGCCGGACCTGACCGGTACGCCGCGCGAGGAGGCGGTGGACGAGCTCGAGGACGCGGGCTTTGACGTCGAGGTCCGCCGCGACCGCGCCGCCAGCGGCGTGGATTTCGACGCCGTGGTGGAGATCTCCCCGGAGCCGGGCACGTTGCTGAATCCGGAGGAGGATCTGGAGGTCACGCTCACCGTGCCCGGCAAGATCCCGGCGCCGAACGTGGTGGGGCTCAGCGTCGCCGACGCCCGGGAGGTCTTGGAGGAGGCGGGGCTGCGCATCAGCGGCGCCTCCCGCCGCGACGACGCCGACACCGTCCAGTCCCAGAATCCTGCGGCCGGCGAAGAGCTCTCGCAGCGTGGCCGCGTCCGCGTCGACCACGAGTAGGCCGACGAGAAGAGGAAGAGCCCGGGACCCGTCAGCGGGGTTCCGGGCTCTGTTGCTCTGGCCGTTAGTTGCGCAGCATCTCGGCGACCAGGAAGGACAGTTCCAAGGCCTGCTGGGTGTTCAGGCGCGGGTCGCAGGCGGACTCGTAGCGGCCCGGCAGATCCACGTCGGTGATGTCCATGGCGCCGCCGAGGCATTCGGTGACGTCTTCGCCGGTCAACTCGATGTGCACGCCGCCGGGGTGGGTGCCCAGTGCGCGGTGGACCTCGAAGAAGCCCTGCACTTCGTCGATGACCTTGTCGAAGTGGCGCGTCTTGTAGCCGTTGGAGGCGGTGAAGGTGTTGCCGTGCATCGGGTCCGACTGCCAGATGACCTTGTGGCCTTCGGCCTCGACGGCCTGGACGACGGCCGGCAGGACGTCGCGGACCTTGTCGTGGCCCATGCGGGCGACGAAGGTCAGGCGGCCCGGTTCGCGTTCCGGGTCGAGTTTCGCCGCGTAAGCCAGCGCTTCCTCCGGGGTGACCGTCGGGCCGATCTTCAGGCCGATCGGGTTGGCGATCATCGACGCGAAATTGACGTGGAAGTCGTCGAGGCCGCGGGTGCGCTCGCCGATCCACAGCTGGTGCGCGGACAGGTCGTAGAGGCGGGTCACGCCGTCCTCGTCCTCGTGCAGGCGCAGCAGGGCGCGCTCGTAGTCCACCAACAGCGCCTCATGCGAGGCGTAGATGTCGGAGGTGCGCAGCGATTCGTCGTTGACGCCGGCGGCGTCCATGAAGCGCAGGCCCGCCTCGATCTCGTTGGCCAGCGCCTGGTAGCGCGCGCCCGCCGGGGAGGCGGCCACGAATTCGCGGTTCCACTCGTGCAGGCGGTACAGGTCGGCGGTGCCCGAGGAAGTCAGCGCACGGACCAGGTTCATCGCCGCCGCCGAGTTGGCGTAGGCGCGGATCATGCGGGTCGGGTCGTGCTTGCGGGCCTCCGGGGTCGGCTCCACGCCGTTGACGATGTCGCCGCGGTAGTTCGGCAGCCCGTTGGCGTCTAAGTCGGAAGAACGCGGCTTCGCGTACTGTCCCGCGATGCGCGCCAGCTTGATCACCGGGGTAGAGGCGCCGTAGGTCAGCACGACGGCCATCTGCAGCAGGGTCTTGATGTTCGAGCGGATGTGCGGCTCAGTGTTGGACTCGAAGGTCTCGGCGCAGTCCCCGCCTTGCAGGAGGAAGGCTTCGCCGTTGGCCACGTCGGCCAGCTTGCGCTTGAGCTCCGTGACTTCCGGCGCGACGACGATCGGCGGCACGGATTCGAGCACCGCCCGCACGTTGTCGGCTTGCTTCTTGTCCCACGTGGGCTGCTGCTTGGCGTCCCGGGCAATGACGTCCTTGAACTGCGCGTCCAACTCCGCCGGCAAGGGCGGAAGATCCGGCAGCAAGGCTTCTGGGATATCGATTGTCCAACTCACACCCTTAGTTCTATCACGGGGTGTGCGGGGAAGACACGCCTCGCCGGTTCTGGTCAGCGCCGGACCTGGTTTGTCCCGTCCAGCGGCAGCGCCGCCATGCACGCGCGGAATTTGGCCAGGTTGTGGCGCGCGTCGACGAGCGCGTCGTGATTGCCGCGGGGGGCTTTCGGCAACCGTGGGCGGCCGGCCATGTACCAGGACTGCTTGAGTTCGTGCGTGAATCGGGGGATCTCACGCGGCAAGGCGGCCATGTCCCCGAACAGCTGCGCCAGCAGCACGTGGTCATAGGCGCCGACCCAGGCCCACAAGTCGGGGGAGCCGTCCCGGGTGAGGAAATCCAGCACCTCTTCGCGGATGGTGCGCTCGGACTTCCACACCGGGTCACTCGGGCTGGGCAATTTGGCCAGCACCTTTTCGCGGACCCAGGCATTGGCCCGGGAAGAGTCGAAGTCGGTGGACACTGCGTAATATTCGCGCCCGTCCTCCGCCACAATGCCGATGGAGACCAACTCGATCGTGGTGCCGTCTTCGATGAATTCGGTGTCGTAGAAATACCGCACGTCGCCGGTATCCTTCCTAAAACTCGCGCGGGCGTGGTGCACCGCGGTTGCCATCTCAGACTAATCGCCTTCCCCCGGACCGTATTCGCCGGGGTCCGCGGCCGCTGCCTTATGGTTGTCGGGTGACTATTGTGCAGACGACGCCCCGGCTCCGGATCGCAGCCGGCGCAGGCCTCCTCATCTCTGTGGCGCTGGCCGTGTTTTATCTCGCGGACTTCGGCGGCGGTGGGATGGCCTGGCGGTTTTACATCGACGCCGCCGTCTACCGGGCCGGCGGCCAATTCGTCCTCGACGGCGCCGAGCTCTACCACGAGCAGCTGTTCGTCGGCGGTGAGGAGACCGGATTCCCCGAGACGTCGTTGCCCTTTACCTATCCCCCGTTCGCCTCGCTGCTGTTCGTGCCGTTGGCGCTGGTCAGCCAGACGACGGCCGGGGTACTCTTCGCCGTCGCCAACCTGGTGCTGGCGTGGGTGGCCACCGCCTTGCTCATCGACGCGGTCGCCTCCGCCCGGTGGCGTGGACGAGGAGCGGTGGCGGTGACCACGGCGGTGCTGCCGCTGGTGCTGCTGGCGGAGCCGGTGCGCGAGACCATCTTCTTCGGCCAGATCAACCTGGTGTTGATGGTGCTGGTCGTGCTGGGCACGGTCGCTCGCACTCCGTGGGCCCGGACCTGGGTCGGCGGCGTGTTCGTGGGGCTGGCCGCGGCGATCAAACTCACCCCCGCTGTGTTCGGCCTGTATTTCCTCGTCCATCGCAGGTGGGCCGCCGCTGCCGCGACGGTGGCCTCCTTCCTCGCCTTCACGGGCGTGGCGGCGCTGATTTTGCCCCGCGACTCCGTGGACTACTGGGCTTCCACCCTGGCCGACACCGACCGCATCGGCGGAACCGCCTACGCCGCCAACCAGTCGATCAAGGGGGTGCTCGCCCGCACGCTCGGCCCGGAGCATCCGGCGGAATCGTGGCTGTGGCTGCTGCTCGTGGGCGCGCTGATCGTCCTGATCACCGTCGCCATGCTGCGGATCCACCGCACCGACGGGGGCGTGTCCCGATCCGGCCTGGTGGCGTCGTTGATGGTGGCCTCGATGATCGCGGGGCTGTGTTCCCCGGTCTCGTGGAGCCATCACTGGGTGTGGTTGGTCGCGGCGGCCATCGTGTTCGTCGCGGCCGCACTGCGCACCACGGGCCCGGCCAGGCTCACCGCCGGCGCGTTGGGGGCGCTCACCGGGTTGGTGGGTCTGGTCGGTCCGCACTGGCTGCTGCCCCACCGTGACGGCGTGGAACTGCTGTGGCCCTGGTGGGCGCAGCTGACCGGAAGTTCTTACGTGCTCTTGGGCGTGCTGACGGTGCTCACCGCGGTGGTGCTGCCCCGCGCGCTGACCGGGGCGGCGGGCGTCGACGGCGCTCTCGCCCGGGTGTGGTCCGGGGTGGTCCTCGTGGCCGCGGCGCTGTTGTCGCTCGGCGTTCTGGCCGCGGCGGTCACGGGCGGATGACGACGACCTAAGGTCGGCTCAGTTGCGGCGGGGGCTGTCGACCGGGGCGTCGGTGGAGCGGCGCGGAGCGGCAGAGGCCACCGTCTTCGGCGCGCGGCGGCCCGGTTCCGGCAGCTTCGGCGGAGTCAGCGTCCACTTCAACACCGGGGTCCGGCTGATCGCCTGGAAGATC
>CALZCR010000074.1 GCA_945631445.1 uncultured Corynebacterium sp.
CCGCCCCACCGTCGGCTCCAGCGACCCCAGCGGCTCCCGCCCTGCCTGCCGCACGGCCGGAATCGGCGTCCCGGCGCGGGCGGCGCCGCGGCGGGTGCTTGGGGTTGGTGCGGGCACCCGGCGCGCCCTGCGACGCCCGCTTGGCCGGGGGGCGGCGCCGGACGGGGCGGCCGTACCGGTCGAGGATCGGCCTGCCGTCGGCGCCGAGGACGTACTCATCGTGGGATGGCCGGCCGTCGTTGGGTGGGCGGGACCCCTCGCGTCCTGAGTCTGTCATGGGCATAGCGTAGCCCGCAGACCCGCTCCGCAGGAACTGTTCCCGGCGCGTGTGCGCCCACGCTCACAGCCCCAACCAGCTCAGATCGCCGCCGAGGGCGGTGTAGCCGACGAAGGCGACCGCGTCGATGAGAAAGTGCGCGATCACCAGCGGCCAGATGCGGCCGGTCCGGTGGTAGAACCATCCGTAGACCAGGCCCATGACGATGTTGCCGAAGCCGGCGGAGACCCCCTGGTACAGGTGGTAGGAGCCGCGCAGGATCGAGGAGGCGGCCAGCACCGCCGGCAGGCCCCACCCGAGGTGGCGCAGCCGGGTGAACAGCCACATCACCACGACCACTTCTTCGCCGAAGGCATTGGCCAGCGACCAGAGCAACAGCACGGGCACTTCGATCTCCGGATGCGCCATGCCGGTGGGCACGACCACTTTCGATAACCCGGTCTGCACGGAGAAGACGTAGAGGCCCAGGCCGGGCAGCCCGATGACGGCGGCGAGCACCGCACCCCACCCCAGGTCGGACCAGCGCCACCGCGGGATGCGCACGCCGTCGATGACCAATAAGAACAGCGCCAATCCGCCCCAGGCGAATAACACGCCGGCGCTGCACAACTGCAGGGCCAGGTCCAGCCAGGGCAGCTCCGACTGGGAGGCGTTCAAGGTGACCTGCTGCTCGTTGAGCGCTTCTTCGGCTAGCAGGTCGTCGATCAGCCGCAGCAGGCTGCGTAAGCCCGACATGCCGAAGGTCACGGTCAGGACCAGCAGGATCTCTGCGCGCAGCCGCGTTTTCCGGGGCATGGTCTCAGCGGTCATCGGTGAGCTCCTGCGCGAGTCCGAGCAGCGTGGCGTCGTCGACGGTGACCGCGCCCAGTTGCACGGCGGTCGGCGGTCGGCCGGGCCGGGGCCAGGGCACCGAGATCGCCGCCGTGCCCGCCACGTTGAACAACGACGCCCAGGGCGACCACCGCGTCTGGGCCCGGAAGTTGTCTGCCGGCGCCTGTGCTGCGAAGTACCCGATCGGCGGGGGATCGCAGGCCAGCGTCGGGGTCAGCAACACGTCCACGCCCCAGAACTCGTGCAGCGCCCGCGGCAACGCCGCCGCATGCGCCCGGGCGGCGGCCAACCGGGCGCCGGAGACCTCGCGGCCGTGTCCGCGCAACCAGGCGGCGAGCCCCTCGGCCTCCGGCAGGGGCGCGAGTTTGGCGGTGAACAGGTCGGTGAAAGCCCCGAACGTCTCCGCCGCCTGCTCCCAGGGACGCACGCGGCGGACGGTGTGTCCGGCGTCGGCAAGCCGCTCGGCGGCCTGCTCGGCGCCGCGCAGCCAGTCCCCGGCCACCTCAGCCGGGGCGAACAACGGCTCGAAGAGCACCCCGACCCGGAGGTGACGCCGCTGCGGGGCGAGGCCGTGCAGGAACGCGGAGTCGGCCACCGAACGGGTGAGAAACCCCTGCGCCGACAAACCTTCATGGGCCGGCATGAACCCGACCAACCCGGTGGCCGCGGCCGGGACCCGGATTGATCCGCCGCCGTCGGAGGCGTGCGCCGCGCGCACCAGCCCGCGTGCGACCATCACCGCCGCCCCACCCGAGGACCCGCCCGGCGTATGCCCCGGATACAGCGGATTATCCGGGGCCGGCAGCCCCACCGGCTCGGTGTGGATGGTCAAGCCCAGCTCCGGGACGGCGGACTTGCCAGGAATCACCGCACCCTGGGCCTCCAGGCGGGCGAGGAAAGGATCCGTGCGCTCCGCCGGCCGCGTCCGCCGCACCGAACCGAAGGTCGTGGGCATGCCGGCGACGTCATATAAGTCCTTCGCCGGAATCACCCACCCGGTCAACCGGCCTATGCCGGTGGGGCGCCTGTCCAGATCGACATAAGAAAAACCGTGCTCCGGCGGCGACGACACGGCCAGCTGAGCGGCGAGACGCTCGAGGGTGTGGACCATGCGCTCTACTCTAAGGCTGGTTAAGCTTGACGGTCATGACCACCACCGTCGCCTATCTGGGGCCGGCCGGAACGTTCACTGAGGCCGCACTGCAACAATTCACCGACCGCGGCGCCTTCGGCACCGCCGCCGTCACCCCACTGCCCTGCGCTTCCCCCGCCGCCGCCCTCGACGCGATCCGCGACGGCCGTGCGGACTACGCCGTCGTCGCCATCGAAAACTCCGTCGACGGCGCCGTCACCGGCACCTACGACGCCCTCGTGGAGGGCGACCGCTCCGTACAGATCTTCCACGAACTCGAAATCGAGATCGCCTTCGACGTCATGGTCCGCCCCGGCACCACGCTTGCCGACGTCACCACCTTCGCCACCCACCCCATCGCCCACCAACAGGTGCGCCACTGGCTGGCCAAACACGCGCCCCACGCCGAATTCGTGCCCGCCTCCTCCAACGCCGCCGCCGCCCAACTCGTCGCCGAAGGCAAGGCCGACGCCGCCGCCGCGCCGGGCCGGGCCGCCGAGATCTTCGGCCTGGACACCCTCGCCGAAGGCGTGGCCGACCGCAACGACGCCCGCACCCGCTTCGTCGTCGTCGGCGCCCGCGACGTGCCCACCGCCCGCACCGGCAACGACACCACCCTGGTGGTGTTCACCCTGCCGAATGAACCCGGCACCCTGGTCTACGCCCTGCAGGAATTCGCCCAGCGCGGCGTCAGCCTCTCCCGCATCGCCTCGCGGCCGAACCCCGACAAGACCCGCACCTACCGCTTCTACGTCGACGCCGTCGCCCACATCGACGACCTGCCGCTGGCCGAAGCGCTGCGCGCGCTCTGGCTGCGCGCCGAAGACATCGCCTTTTTAGGCTCCTGGCCCTCCGCCCACGCCGACGGCCGCGACGACGCCCTAGCCGCCGACCTCGCCCGCCTAGACGAAGCCACCGCCTGGGTCAACGCCGCCCGCACCGGAAAGGCGGAGCAATGAGCGGCCGCCTCATCCTCGTCCGCCACGGCCAAACCACCTCCAACGTGGGGCGCAAACTCGACACCCTCCCGCCCGGCGCGGAGCTGACCGCTATGGGCCGCTACCAGGCGCACCGCGTGGGCATGGAACTCGCCGAATTCTGCGGCGTCGCCCCGGGCCATAAAGGCCGCATCCAGTCGGTGAGCACGTCGGTGGCCATCCGCGCGCAACAGACCTCCATGATCCTGGCGCGCGCCCTCGAACAAGCCGCCACGTTGCCGCGCCAGGCCATGAACGTGCAGGTGCGGGATGGTATCCACGAGGTCGCCGCCGGCGACTACGAGATGCGCGGGGACGAGCAAGCCCACCGGGAGTACGTGCAGGCCATGTTCGGCTGGTTGCGCGGCGACCCGGAGGCGCGCACCCCGCGGGGCGAAAATTACACGCAACTGCTCGGCCGGTACCGGCCGGTGCTGGAAGAGCTGGCGGAGACGCATCCGGACGGGGACGCGGTGGTGGTCAGCCACGGCGCCGCCATCCGGACGGTGGCCTCGCACGCGGCGGGCTTGGAGCCGACGTTCGCGCTGCAGAACTACCTGAGCAACTGCCGTTACGTGGTGTTGGAGCCCAACGGCCGCAACTTCGGCCAGTGGTCGGTGTCCAAGTGGGGCGACTCGGTCCGCAGCGACGGCGCCGCCGGTGAATTAGTCCCGTAACGACTGCTCGTGCGGGCATCGCCCGTGGGCGGGGCAACGGGTGATGCGCAGGCCGCCGACCAGCCCGAAACGCCCGGCCCGGCGCGCCTGCGGGCTCTCCCTGCCGTCGTCATCGTCGGTCGCGCCGGGTGTGCGCACGAGGGTGGCGAGGAGCATGCCCGACAGGATCGACGTCAGGATCCACACCGGGTAGTTCCGCCACACCGGGGGGACGTCGCGGGTGGAGAAGGGGCTGGGGAGTAAGACGCTGGACAGGCCGATGAGCACCGCCACCACGAGCGCCGCGACCGCTGCGATGAGGACGTGACGTCCAGTCCACCGGGACAGCGCGGCCAACACGTCCGGGAGTTTCTGGCGGGGCCTCTTTGGTTCCAGGACCGCCGGGTGGTTCATGGTCGTCACCGTGCCACACATCGAGTGCGGGGAGAGGGCGAGGGGAGGTCAGCCCCAGCCGAGGAGGTGCAGTTGGTCTTCGTCGATGCCGAAGTAGTGGCCGATCTCGTGGAAGACGGTGACCTCCACTTCGTGGGCGAGCTGCTCCTCGGAGTGGCAGATGGCCTCGAGGGCCTTTTTGTAGATGAAGATCGCGTCCGGCAGGAAACCGGTGTGGTCGTGGGTGCGCTCGGTCAGGGCCACGCCTTCGTACAGCCCCAGGATGGTGGGATCGTCTTCGTTGTGGTCACGCACCAGGATCACCACGTTGCGCAGACGGCGGGCGAATTCGTCGGGGAGTTTGTCCAGCGCGTCGTCGACCATCTCGTCGAAGCGCTCCTCGCTCACGGAGATCATGGGGCGGGCGCGCCTCCTTCCGCCGGGGCCGGCGCCGGGGCAGGCCCGTCCTCGGGGGCGGGGGCCGGCGGGCGCACCGGGTCGCGCTCCGGCGGGGGCGTCGGCCGCTCGCCGTCGATGGTGAAGCCTTCGGGCCCGTCGGTCGCGGTGCCCTTGAGCACGGAGAAGAACTCGGTCTCCTCGTTGGCGTGGACCAGCCCACAGTTCGTGGAGCGCGATCCACTCTCCCAGGAGGAGACCGGGATGACGTTCCAGTAGGGCTGCAGCCTCGACTGGTAGAGGTCTTCTTCCTCACCGAGGTAGTCGATGGCGGCCTCGGTGCACGCCTCCCGCAGGTGGGCGTCTTGTTCTTCGACGCCGGGGGCGCCGTCGGGGAAGACGCCGGAGAGGTCGGCGACGGCGGTGATTTCGATGTGGTGGTCCTCGTCGCAGTCGACCACGCTCAGCGAGTCAGAGCCGTCGACGAACTGGCATTCGCCGGGCTGGGCGATGCGCGCCTGGTCCTGCTCGGCGGCGTACCCGGAGGTCTTGACGGGCAGGCCGGCGGAATCGGTGGACTGCACCCCGCAGAGCAGGGTGCGATCACCCGCGGCCCACCGTTCCGGCGGGGGCAGGATCGAGGCGACCGAGTACCGGCCCAACGGGTCGTAGTTGCCGTCGAGGTAGCGCACGGTCGGGTTCAGGCACAGTTCTTCGCGCAGCTGCGCCTGGCGGGTGGTGTTGGGGATCTCGGAGTCGCGGCCGAATTCGCTGGCCGGGTAGGCGGCCAGGTCCTCTCGGGAGGAGACCTCGAAGCGGTGCGGCTCCTCACAGGAGATGCGTTCGAAGGATTCCACTTCCCCGTCCGGGGTGAACTCCCAGGTCAAACATGTGCCGGCGTCGGCGGTGGTGAAGGGGGTGGCCCGCGGAGCGTCGGTCGTGGACTCGCCTGGCGTGGTGCTGGCGGACGTGGTGGCGTCGCCGCCTGCCGCGGTGTCCGCGCCGTTGCTGTCCGCCACGTATTGGTAGGAGCCGACGGCGACGGCCGCTGCGAGCGCGCCGATGAGCCCGACGTTCACCGCGGTCGCGGAGCGCCAGGCACGGCGGGAGCTGCTACTACTCATTGTGCTCCTATTGTGCACGCGTCGGGCCCGAAAATCATATTGCTCGGGCGATATGGGAATGAAGCCGGTACCTGTCTGAACGATACAAGGAGGCGCACCATTCCACCGGCCTATTCCTGGCCAGAGATTGCCGGACCACATGAAGCAGGGCGGTGCCGGGCTCGACGTTGAGTTCTGCGGCGACCCGGCGGGTGGCGGAAACCGCCGTGACCGTCTGTTCCGCGTGCGTGACCGCAGCGTCGTAGTCTTCCGCCAGGATCGCGTAGACGGAGCGGTAGACGTCGTTTTCCAGCAGGTCAGGAGCCACCTCGGCGTTGTACCAGGCGTCGTCGATGGAGTAGGCCTGATCGTCGCCGAGACGCAGCCGGCGCAGTCGGATCTGCGGTTGCTGCGGATCCACGCCGAAGAAAGCGGTGACCTCCGCCGGGGCGGGGGCGCGTTCGGACAACAGGATGCGGGAGGAGGCGCGCACCCCCTGGGCGGCCATCTCCGCAGAGAAAGACGCCAGCTCCATGCGCGAGATCAGCGGGTTGGGGGCGACGAAGGTGCCTTTGCCGCGGATGCGGCGCAGCCTGCCCTCGGCCACCAGGTCTCCGATGGCGCGCCGCACCGTGATGCGCGAGACCCCGTAGAATTCTTCGATGGCGCGCTCCCCGGGGAGCATGTCTCCGGAGCTCAACACGGTGGAGCACAGTTCTTCGAGGACGGCGCGCAGTTGAGCGTGCTTCGGCGGCGGCCCCTCGGTGATCTCGCGGGGCAGAAGGCGGGAAGCGTCATGCTCAGGCATGCTTTCCATCCTACCGGACTGGTTATTACCAGTGGAGAACTTGAGAAAGGGGGCAGGGCGTAGGCGCAGTTGGCGGGAAGTCGCGCTAAGGTCTGAAGGTGTGATTGACCTCAAATTCCTCCGCGAAAACCCCGACGTCGTCCGTGAAAGCCAGGTCACCCGAGGCGAAGACCCCGCCCTGGTCGACCAGCTGCTCGCCGCCGACGAGCGTCGCCGTGAAGCCATTTCCGCCGCCGACGCCCTGCGCGGCGAGCAGAAGGCCTTTGGCAAGAAGATCGGCCAGGCCGCCCCGGAAGAGCGCCCGGCGCTGCTGGAGGGCTCCAACGAGCTCAAGGCCAAGGTCAAGGACGCCGAAGAGCGTCAGAAGGGGGCCGAAGCCGAGGTCCATGACCTGCAGTACAAGCTCTCCAACGTCGTCGCCGGGGCGCCCGCCGGCGGCGAGGACGACTTCGTCGTCCTCGAGCACATCGGCGAGAAGCGGGAGTTCGACTTCGAGGTCAAGGACCACCTGGAACTCGGCGAATCTCTGGGCATGATCGACATGAAGCGCGGCACCAAGGTCGGCGGGGCGCGGTTCTACTACCTCACCGGCGACGGCGCCTTCCTGCAGCTGGGCATGATGATGCTGGCCGCCCAAAAGGCCCGCGACGCAGGCTTCAGCCTCATGATTCCGCCTGTGCTGGTCCGCCCAGAAATCATGGCCGGCACCGGCTTCCTCGGCGATCACTCCGACGAGATCTACTACCTCGAGCGCGACGACCTGTACCTGGTCGGCACCTCCGAGGTGGCCCTGGCCGGCTACCACTCCGACGAGATCATCGACCTCACCGACGGGCCGCTGCAGTACACCGGCTGGTCCTCCTGCTTCCGTCGCGAAGCCGGCTCCTACGGCAAGGACACCCGCGGCATCCTCCGCGTCCACCAGTTCGAC
>CALZCR010000075.1 GCA_945631445.1 uncultured Corynebacterium sp.
GCGACGGCGATCGGGAGAATCAGCTCGGACGCCGTCGGCGCGACCACGACGCCGCCGATGATGATGCCGGAGTGTTGGCGGCAGAAGAGCTTGACGAAGCCGTGCTTCAGCGAACGCATCTTGGCGCGCGGGTTCGACGCCAGCGGCAGGGTGATCATGCGGGCGGAGGCCTCGCCGTCGCGAATCTGCTTCTCGGTGATTCCCACCGCGGCGATCTCCGGACGGGTGAACACGGCCGTCGCGACGGTCTTCAGCCGCAGCGGGGAGACGCCCTCGCCGAGGTAGTGGTACATCGCGATGCGGCCCTGCATCGCGGCGACCGACGCCAGCGGCATGAGCGCGGAGCAGTCGCCGGCGGCGTAGATGCCCGGGACGTTGGTGCGTGAGACGCGGTCCACGTTGATGTGGCCGGAAGGCTCGGTCTCCACGCCGACGCAGTCCAGGCCCAGGTCCTCGGTGTTCGGGATGGAACCGATGGACATCAGCGCATGCGAGCCCTCGATCTCTCGGCCGTCCTGGGTCCGGATGATGACCCCGTCGCCGGTGTTGACGACCTCCTCGACACGCGCGTGCTTGACCAGGTCCACCCCGCGCTCGGCGAGCACGGTCTCCAGGGTGTCGGCGGCGTCGGAGTCGTCGTGCGGGAGGATACGGTCGCGGGAGGCGACCATGGTCACCTGCACCCCGAGTTCTGCGAAGGCGGAGACGAACTCGGCGCCGGTCACGCCGGAACCGACGACGACGAGGTGCTCGGGAAGCTCCTTGAGGCCGTAGATCTGGCGCCAGTCGAGGATGCGGTCCCCGTCCGGCACCGCCTTCGGCAGCACCCGCGGGGTGGCGCCGGTGCAGATGAGCACCATGTCGCATTCGATGGTCTCGGTGGCGCCGTCGACCTTCTCCACCTGCACCTTGTGCACGGTGGTCTGCGCTTGCTCCTCCGCGAAGTAACCGCGGCCCTGGATGAGCCGGACGCCGGCATCCCGCAGCTGGTCGCGGATATCGGTGGACTGGCGGGAGGCCAGATCCAAAACACGCTCGTTGAGCGCGGTCAGCGACAGGTGGGTCTTGCCGATGCCTTCGTTGAGTCCCATGGCATCGGCGCGGCGCAGGTCAGTCTTGATGTTCGCGCCGGCGATGAAGGACTTCGAAGGAACACAGTCAAGCAGGACGGAGGAACCGCCGGGACCGTTGTCCTCGATGAGGGTGATGTCGGCGCCGAACTTGAATCCCGACAGGGCGGCTTCGTAGCCTGCGGGGCCGCCGCCGATGATGACGATTCTTGCTGTCAAGGTTTCTCCTCAAATAAACGATGCTGGCTGTACCACCCG
Organism: uncultured Corynebacterium sp.; assembly: GCA_945631445.1. Classification (GTDB taxonomy): domain Bacteria; phylum Actinomycetota; class Actinomycetes; order Mycobacteriales; family Mycobacteriaceae; genus Corynebacterium. The sequence goes on from CALZCR010000075.1 coordinate 1,329, forward strand.
CCTATCCTAGCGGTCTCCCAGGCTCCAGCGCCTTTCGTCCGGAGCGGGGCGCTCGAAGTCCGGTTAAAGCCCCTCAGCTTCCGGTGCGGCCCCGTACTCGTCGATGACGCCGGCGAACATCCGTGCGCCCACCCCGATGGCCCGTTCGTCGACGAGCAGGTCACCTTGGTGCAGGTCCTGGCGGTCACCCTCGCCAGACCAAGCGCCCAGCCGAGCCATGGCGCCGGGCACTTTCTCCAGATACCAGGAGAAGTCCTCCCCGCCGGAGGACTGCGGGGCCTCGACGACCGCCTGCGGGTCGAAGGAGCGCGCGGCTTGGGCCATCAGCGCCGTCGCGACGTCGTCGTTGAGCACCGGCGGGACTCCCCGGCGGTACAGGATGGTGTGGTGGCAGCCGGTCGGCGCGAGCACCTGTGCCACCAGTTCCTCCAGCAGCGGCTGCATGCTCCGCCAGGTGGTGATGTCCGCGGTGCGTGCGGTGCCGGTCACGGAACCGGTTTCCGGGATCGCGTTCGGCGCGTAACCGGAGTTGACCTGCCCGAAGACCAGGACCGTGCCGGTGCGCGGGTCGACTCGACGCGACAGCAGGCCGGGCAGCTGGGTGATCAGCGACCCGAGCCCGTAGATGACGTCGCTGCTCAGATGCGGGCGGGAGGTGTGGCCGCCGGGGCCGGTGACCTGGATTTCCACGACGTCGGTGGCCGAGGTGATCGCGCCGGTGCGCACGCCGACGCGGCCGACCCGCAGTTTGGGCTCGACGTGGACGGCGAAGATGGCGGCGACGTCGTGGAGCGCGCCCCAGGAGATGACGTCGACGGCGCCGCCTTCCATGACTTCTTCGGCGGGCTGGAAGATCAGGCGCACGCCGTGGGTCAACTGTTCCTGGATGTCGCTGAGCGCGCAGCCCAGGGCCAGGACGACGGTGGTGTGGACGTCGTGGCCGCAGGCGTGGGCGACGCCGGGGACGGTGGAGCTGAATTCCAGGCCGGTGACTTCGGTGAGCGGGAGGGCGTCGATGTCGGCGCGGAAGGCGATGCGCCCGCCGTCGGGGCCGATGTCGACCATCAGGCCGGTGCCGGGAAACAAGGTGGGTTCCAGGCCGTGTTCGCGCAGGATCCGGGCGAGGAAGGCGGTGGTCTGGTGTTCGGCGTTGGACAGCTCGGGGTGGGCGTGGATGTGACGCCGCCACCCGATCACTTTGTCGCGGTGGGCTTTCAGCCACGCGTCGACATGGGCGGCAACCGACATGAGCGTCCTTTCGGGCGGGGAAGGTGAATGGTTTCCCCGAGTCTACAACTAGACCAAGCGGTTCGGAAATGGCGCTGGCCGAAGGGACGGCTCGGACTAGCGCTCGTATTCGGGCGTCTGCCCGCGGCGCCCGGAGATGCGGTAGTCGGCGGCGAAGCGGCGGGTGTCGTCCGGGCGGGCCGGCCAGAGCAGGTCGACGCCGTCGGCCACCGCCGCCTCGCCCGCGCAGATGCCGTTGACGGGGCGGTGCGCCGCCGGCAGCAGCACCACCGGCGGCACCCGCAGCGCCCGCGCCAGCTTGTAGAGGGTCGACAGCACCGGGTCCGAACTGCGGTGCGCGCTGTTTTCGTTGCGCTCTAAGTTGGAGACCACGTTGCGGGAGAGCCCCGCCAGGGCCGCGAGCCGCTTCTGGCTCAGCCCCCGCATGATCCGCAGCGCCCGGAGATTTTCCCCTAACTTGTGTCCGTAACTCGGCCAGTGCCCCACCGGTTCGTGTGCGTTTGCGCTCACGCTGCCAGCCCCTTCAAAGTATCCCCGTGCACTTCGCCGCCATGGGCGGAAGACACACAATTCTCACGTGCGAGAATCAATATATAGGACAACCCGGCGGTCGGCTCGGTGAGTGAACTATAGGTCGATGTTGCGTGGCCCGTAGAGACGGTCGCCCGCGTCCCCGAGCCCCGGGACGATGTAGGCGTCCTCGTTGAGTTCCGGGTCGATGGCGGCGGTGACCAGGCGCACCGGCAGGCCAGAATCGGCCAGGGCGTCGACGCCCGGTTGCGCGGAGACCACGCAAATCGCGGTGACGTCGGTCGCCCCGCGGGCGACCAGCAGCCGGATGGCGTGCAGCAGCGAGCCGCCGGTGGCCAGCATCGGGTCCACCACGAACACCGGCTGGCCGGTCAGATCCTCCGGCAGCGCCTCCAGGTAGGGCACCGGTTCGTGGGTCTGTTCGTCGCGGGCCAACCCGATGAAGCCGACCTGCGCGTCCGGGATCATGGACAGCGCCGGATCAATCATGCCGAGTCCGGCGCGGATGACCGGGACGATGATCGGGGGGTGCTGCAGGCGGGTGCCGACGGTGCGCGCGACCGGGGTATCGACGTCGAAGTGCTCCACGGCCAGCTCGCGGGACGCCTCATAGGTCAGCATCGCCCCCAGGTCCGACAGGGCGGAGCGGAAAGCGGCGTTGTCGCTGCGTGCGTCACGCAGCAGGGTCATCCGGGAGGCGGCCAAGGGGTGTTCTACGACATGGATCTGCATGCGTCTCAGAGTACCGCGCGGGAACCTTTTCCCACGAAGCGCAGTCCAAAGAAGTGTGAACCTCGACGTTGACCACGCCCTCGCCCTGGCCCGCGACGTCCGCGCGGCCGCCGCCCGCTACCCGTCCACCCCGCCCGAGCCACCTCCCCGACACTCCGCCATCGACCGGCTCAGCGACGCCTTGGACCGTGCCCGGGGCCGCTTGCACGAGCGCGGGACCCACCTGGCCGATCGACTCGAGCGCGTCGTCCACGGCGCCGAAACCTACGTGGCCGACGCCCGGGACGCCGATGAGCGCCTCGCCCGCCGCCTGGAGAACCTCGCATGAACGACTTGCTCCACGCCTTGCACCGCATCGAGGCGCTGCTCCCGCCGCCCCTGCCGCCCACCCTGGCGCCCGCGTCCCCTGACCTGACAGCGCTGCCCGTGCTGGGCGAGTACATGGGCGCGCCCGGCGCCGCCACAGAGCTGACCACCCTCGCCCACCGGCTAGACGACGACCGGGCGCACGCCGATCAGCTCCAGCACACCGCCGCAGCGCTCATCGACGCCGCCCGCGCCGATCTCCTGCACCTCGCCCTGGAGCTGTTGCGCACCGCCGTGCCGCTGGCGGTGCAGGCGCTGATCCCCCAGCACCGCCCGGTTGCCGACGCCCAGTTGGCCGCCGTCACCCACGCCGGCGTCGCCCAGGCGGAGACCCGCGCCGAAGCCTTGACCGCGGAACTGGAACCCGTGGCGGTGCAACTCGACGCCATCGAGGACGACGAGGCCACCGCGGAGACCTCGGCGACGGCCGCAGCCGACCCGGCCGCGAGCGCCGCCGGCCAAGCCGCCGTGGACGCGGCCATGAGCCAACTCGGTACCCCGTACGTCTGGGGCGGGACCCAACCCGGCGGCTTCGACTGCTCCGGGCTCGTGCAGTGGGCCTACCGCCAAGCCGGGGTCGAGCTGCCGCGCACCGCCGAAGAAATGACCGTCGGCGCCCAAGTCACCGCCGACCAGCTGCAACCCGGGGACCTGGCCGTGTGGGACGGGCACGTGGCCATGTACATCGGCGACGGACAGATGATCGAAGCCGGCGATCCCGTGCAGACCAACCCGGTGCGCACCTCCAACATGTCCATGGGCTTCCAGGGCTTCTGGCGCCCGACCGCGGAAGGTTAGGTAAACTTTTCGCCCATGAGCACCCGCGCGATCGTCCCCGTCCAGCTTTCCCTGACCGAGGGTGATTTCTACACCCTGTGGGCCCCGACCTGGAAGGAGCACGGCTCACAGTGGCAGGCGTTTTTGGGTGACGACACCCACGTCCTGCTGTTTCACTCCCCCGCCGAGCTGTTGACTTTCCTCGACTCCGGCGCCGCGCACGACCTGCGCACCCACCCCGAGTGGGAGGCCTTCGCCGCCCGGGACGCCGACCGCGTGATCCCCGCCGACGAAGACGAATACGACATCGTCGGCGCCCCCGCCTTGCTCGCGGAGCGCCCCTCCTACCTCAACGTCTCCGAACTGGCCGGCGTCTTCGAGGTCACCAACTCGTTAGCCACCGTCGCCGACGCCGAAGACGCGGTCATCTTCTTCGCCTCCCACTCCGTGCTGCGCAACGTCGAACGCGGCTCCGGCCACTTCGCCGGCGACCAGGGCGCCAGCGAGTGGAGCGGCGTCGGACGCGTGGTGCTGAGCAACTGGAACAAGGTCCTCGCCTCCCTCGACAGCGCCGTGCGCGTCCTGGGCGCCGCCGACTTCGACGCCGACGACGCCCAGATCGCCGAGGCGCAGACCCGCATCGACGCCGCCGTCGCCGCGGCCCAGGAAGCCGCCGAGGAGGCGCGCCGGGCCCGGGAGGCCGCGCAGCAGGCCGCCGACCCCTACGACAGCTCCCCCTGGGCGGCCGCCGGCATCGACCCGGTCAAGATCTCCATCCAGGGCAAGAGCCTCTACACCTTGCGCACCTATCTCGGCGCCCGGCCGGTGTTTTTGGGCCGCTACGGGGAGATCTTCACCTTCCCGTCGACCAAGCAGCTGCTGCGCTGGATGCTGGACAATGACGAGCACGACCTCGCGGGGGTCGCCACCTGGCAGGACCTGGTCACTTCCGCCACCGCCGGCGAGCTGATCGTGTCCGTGCACCGCGACAACTCGTACTCGTTCACGGGCCTGACCGAGGACATCGAGAAGGGCCCGGAGGCCGTCGACACGGAACAGATGAACCGCGCCTACGAACTCATGGCGGACGCCGCCGACTGGGCCGCCGACGACTCCTTGAATTCCTACCTGCTGGCCAACCCGCGCTTCCAGGACTACCTGTCCTACATGCTGGGCTCGACCGAGTCCTCCGGGTATGTGCCTTCGCGCCCCTACACCGACAAGGCGGAGGGGTGGAAGGCGCTGGAGGACATGCTCATCAAGCGTTTCTCCAAGTTCTAGCGCCGGCTACAGCCCGAACTCGACGTCCTCGTTGAAGTCGCCCGCCAACTCCTCGTAGGCGGGCAGAATGCGGGTCGCCAGAATTTCCTCCCGGCGTTCCTTGCCGCAAAAAGCGCCGTTGACGGCGGTGACGGTGACGTCGAAAAGCTCGTCGAAGCCGTAGTCGAAGGTCTCGACCAGCCGCATCAGCTCATCGGTCAGGCTGGTCACCGACCTGTCCCCCACGTTGACGGTGCAGGCGAACCCCATCTGCTGCAGCAGGGTCAACGGGTGATCGGCCAGATCGTCGACCACGCCCGCCCGCACCTCCTGGGTGGGGCACAGCTCCAAGACCAGGCCGCGGTCGCGCACCCACGTGGAGACCGCACCGGTGCCGATGCCCTCGAGGGAGACCTGGAAGTCGTCGAAGATCCGCGCGCCGTGGCCCAACCGCACCGCGCCATGATCCACGGCTTCCCGGATGCGGTCCATGCCTTCCGTCGCACCCGCGTGCACGGTGACGGGCACGTAATTTTTCCGCAACATCCGCAGCGTCTCCGCATGCGGGGCGAGCGACTCGCCCTCCGGTCCCGCGAGATCGAAGCCCACGACCCGGCCGCCGAGTTTATCCACGCACACCTGCGCCCACTGCGCCACCGGGTCGACGTCGCGGTCCGCGGTGACGATGATGCGGGCGTCGACGACGATGTGGGCGTCGAAACCGGCGGCCACCGCGTCGAGCACCGCCGCCGCGTCCACGTCACCGGCGACGGGGCGGACCCGCAGTTCCGCGTAGACCACGTTGTCGGCGGCGAGCTCTTCCGCCGCCCGGGCCGCGGCGGCGGTGACCTCCGCGACCGTGGTGGCCCCGCTCAAGTCGAGGTGGTCGTGCAGCAAGGCCTTGGGCAGTTGGGCCACCGTCTCGCGGTCGACGTGTTTGTGTTCGGGACTGATCTGAGGGGCATCATGCATGGCCCCATCGTAACGGGAATTAAGATGATCTGACTATGCACACCCTCGCCGCCCTCGGCGCCACGTTCCTGCTGGCTGCCGCCCCGCTTCCCACGCCGGAGCTGACCCCCGCCGCCCGCGAGAGCGCCCCGGTCACCGACCACTGCCCGCACGCCCTGGCCCCCGCGGAACCGGTCAGCGCCTCCGAGACCCTCGCCCCGGGACAACAAGCGCCCGCACCCCCGCCCGTCGCGGTGGAAGGCAACTGCGGGGT